>JBKHXC010000088.1:0-14558 GCA_046566225.1 Acidimicrobiia bacterium | reverse complement strand
CCTTGAGCTCCTGACCCCGTCCGAAATCCTCCGCGGAGATGGCCTGGTCCTTCTCCCTGCGCAGGCGCTTCAGCTCCTCCTCCATGGCCTTCCTGCTCTGGGGCTTGGTCCTGGAACGAAGCCTTACCCGGGCGGCGGCCTGGTCCACCAGGTCGATGGCCTTGTCCGGCAGGAAGCGGTCGGTGACGTACCGGTCGGAGAGCTCCGCGGCGGCGATGATGGCCTCGTCGGAGATCCTGACGCGATGGTGCGCCTCGTAGCGGTCCCGCAGCCCGAACAGGATGGCGATGGTGTCGTCCACGGTCGGCTCGCCGACGAGCACGGGCTGGAAGCGCCGCTCCAGGGCCGCGTCCTTCTCTATGTTCTTGCGGTACTCGTCGAGGGTCGTGGCGCCCACGCAGCGCAGCTCGCCGCGCGCGAGCGCCGGCTTCAGGAGGTTCCCCGCGTCCATGGCGCCCTCGGCCGCCCCCGCGCCCACGATGGTGTGCAGCTCGTCCACGAAGGTGATGACCTCGCCCCCGGCGTCGGTGATCTCCTTGAGGACGGCCTTCAGGCGCTCCTCGAACTCGCCCCGGTACTTGGCCCCGGCGACCAGCGCCCCCACGTCCAGCGACACCAGGCGCCGGTTCTTCAGGCTCTCGGGGACGTCGCCCTCCACGATGCGCCGGGCCAGGCCCTCGACGATGGCCGTCTTGCCCACCCCCGGCTCGCCGATGAGCACCGGGTTGTTCTTGGTGCGCCGGGACAGGACCTGGATGACCCGGCGGATCTCCTCGTCCCGGCCGATCACGGGGTCGAGCTTGCCCCGGCGGGCCTCGGCGGTCAGGTCGCGCCCGTACTTCTCCAGGGCCTGGTACTGGGCCTCGGGGTCCTGGCTGGTCACCCGGTGGCTGCCCCGCACCTCGCGCAGGGCGGCCAGGAGCTCGTCGCGCGACGTGCCGAGGCGGTCGGCGAGCACGAGCAGGAGGTGCTCGGTGGACAGGTACTCGTCGTGGAGGTCGGCCCGGGCCCCGTCGGCGGCGTCGAGCGCCTGCTGGAGGGCGCGGCCGACCTGGGCCTCGCTGCCATAGGCCTTGGGGAGGCGGCCGAGGGCCTCGTTCACCGAGTTGCGCACGGCGAGCGGGGCCAGGCCGGCCCGCTCGAGCAACGGCAGCACCACGCCGTCGGGCTGGCCCAGCAGGGCGGCGAGGAGGTGGTCGGGCGTCACCTCGGGGTTGCTGGCCGACCGGGCCAGCTCCACGGCGTCGTTGAACGCCTCCTGGGTCTTGCGGGTCCAGCGGTTGGGGTCCAGGGCCATGCGGGGCACCTCTGCGTGGTCAGATCATGAAACTTGTCAATGACAGTATCAAGAACGGAGCGGGGCGCGGGGACATTCCCGGGGGCCGCCGCTCGCCGCGACCCACCGCGGGGCCGGATGCGGCGGGCGATCCGGAACGGACCGTGTGCGCGGCGCCCAACTGTGAAAGGATTGCGCCGCCAACCGGCACGGGCGGCCGCGGACCGCCCGGGATTCGGGAGCAACGGGAAAAAGAGCAGACATCACCGTCATCAGGCGCCACCGGCCTCGTCTTTGTCCATGAGTGCCGGCAGCGGGCATGTCGGTCGTCTTCGGCGAAGGGAAGATACCTGTGAAGCGACGGTTGTCGATCGTAGCGAGCAGCCTGTTGGTCGGAGTGACGACCGCAGTGTTCGCGGGCGGGACGCCGGCTGGGGCCCAAGTCCCCGCCGCGGAAGCCGACTACAAGGGCTACAGCACGGGCACGGTGATCCACGCCGATGCCATCACCGCCGGGACCACCCGGGTCCTCGACACCGAGGTGGCCTTCTCGGGCGCCACGGTGGCCTCCAAGGGGACCGGTGGGGTCACCCGGGGGCCGGGCGCGGCGAGCGGCACCGTGGTGAACGAGATGGAGCAGGTGGTCCAGCCCGCCCTGCCCAACACCAACCTCGACACCAACCTGCAGGGCGACCGCGTGTTCGGCCGGGGCTCGGGCCTCGAGATCGGCGTCGGCACCACGGTCTCCCAGGACGTCGACGCCAACCAGATCCTGCTGACGCAGCGGGCGCTCGCCTCCGGTCCGCCCACCTCCTCGCTGGTGCGCCGGGAGGTCGGGCCGGTGAAGATCGACCCGGCGGCCTACGCCTCCCTCCTTCGCGGCGAGGCCCAGGTGCGCTGGGACGGGGACAACACCTGCTCGCTCGGTGAGCCGCTCAGCTACGGCCTCGGCTACGCCGCCGACGCCCAGGTGCTCAACCTGGGCGGCGCCACCCCCGGCGACGAGCCCTTCGCCGGCAGCGCGGTGGAGACCGACCTCCCCGATCCCGAGCGGGCCGTCTCCCAGAGCCGCTCGATCACCCGGCTGGTGCCCCAGACCGACGCCGCCGGCAACAAGATCGGCGACAACTTCGGGCTCATGACCGAGACCCGCATGACGATCGCCCCCATCGACCTGCTCGACGGCGCCCTGCGCCTCGAGCTGCTCGGCGAGTGGGTGCTGCGCTCGGTGGCCACCGGCCTCCCCGGCCAGGCCTACGTCCACTACGGGCCGGGCGCGGTCAGCCCCGAGACGCCCGTCCTGCGCATCATCCAGGGCACCGTCCCGACCACCGTGCTCAGCCTCCAGGACCTGCTCGGCAGCCAGGGCCTGCCCATCGAGGTCCCGGGCATCGCCTCCATCGTCATCGGCGAGGACCCCCGGGCCATCGGCGGCGACGCCAACTCGTCGCCCACCCAGGGCGGCGACGGCACGGTCGCCTCGGGCGCGGTCGACGCCGTGCGGGTCCAGCTGCTGGAGGGCGCCGACCTGCTCGCCGGGGTGAGCGTCCTCGACATCAGGGTGGGCCACATGGAGGCCCACGCCCAGGTCCCGCCGGGTGGCATCCGCTGCAACGTCCCGGTCACCAAGACCGCCGACAAGCAGACGGTCAACGCCGGCGACACCTTCACCTACAACATCACCGTCACCAACCCCTTCGCCGACTGCGAGCTCACCAACGTCCGGGTGGTGGACAACATCACCACGACGAGCGGCGTGCGCTACTCGATCACCGGCACCAACCCCCAGGCCAGCAGCACCGGCGCCAACCAGGTGACCTGGGACGACATCGGCCCCATCGGGCCGAAGCAGTCGAAGACGGTGAGCATCACCGTGGCGGTCGCCGCCAACTCGGCGGCCGGCCAGTTCACGAACAACGCCCAGGCCACCGGCAACTGCGCCACCGGCTCGGCCCAGGGTGGCGCCCGCATCACGGTGCCGATCACCGGCGAGACCACGGTGGTGGTGCCGAGCGTCGGCGGCGGCCGTGAGCTGCCGGCGACCGGGGTGGACGTGCTGCCCCGCACCGGCTCCAGCGGTCCGGCCATGGCCCTCGCCGGCCTCGGCCTCCTGGGTGCCGCCGTCCTCCTGCGGCGGGTGAGGGCCGCTGCCCAGGCGTAGCCTCGTGAGGCGTGGGCTGCTGGCAGCGGCGGTGCTGTCGGTCCCGCTGTTCCAAGCCCTGGCAGGAGGGCCCGCTACGGCGGGCCCTCCTGCCGGTGCGCCCCGCAGCGCCCTGGTCGTGGGCGTGTCCGGCCACGTCGGCAACCGGCCGGCGGCGCCGGTGGGAGGGGCGGGCGACGCCGCCGCCTTCCACGAGGTCCTGAAGCGGGCGGGCTGGCCCGACGGCTCGGTCCGGGTCCTCACCGGCTCGGCCGCCACCGCCGCCAACATCCGGGCCGGGCTGGACTGGCTGCGGGACCGCAGCAACGACGGCTCGTTCACCGTGTTCCACTACTCGGGCCACGTGTTCCAGCGGGGCGGCGACCTCGACGGCGACGGCGAGGAGCTCGACGAGTTCCTCGTCCCGTACGACAACAGGATCATCTCCGACCGCGAGCTGGGCCAGCGCCTGGGAGCCGTCCGGGGCTGGCTGTGGACCGACATCTCCGGCTGCGAGGCGGCCGGGTTCAACGAGGGCGGCCTGTTCGGCGACCGCCGGCTGTTCACCGGCTCGTCGACCGAGCACCAGAAGTCCTACGAGCACCCCGACTGGAGGATGTCGATCTACACCGGCCTGACCACCCGCTTCGCCGTCCTGGAGAACCAGGGCGACGCCAACGGCGACGGCGTGGTCTCCATCCAGGAGGCGTTCCGCCACGCCGAGCGGGAGGCCCCCCGCCTGACCTCGGGCCAGCGCAAGGGCGTCCAGCAGCCGGTGATCTACGGCGGGGGAGGCCGGGAGTGGTTCTTCGGCGCCCCGCCCGCGGCGCCGCCGGCGCCGGCCGGCCCCGGCGGCGACCCCGACGCCGGCAAGCTCTGCGTCCTGCCCGGCATCTGCCTCTGACCGGAGGGCGGCCGAGGAGCCGGGCCCGGTCGCCACAGAGGCCCGGGAAGCAAGCCGCTCGCCGCGCCGTCGAACACGCCTGGACGGAGGCGCCATCGGCCTCCCGGGGAGGGGACGACATGACACCGAGGACCTCGGCGAAGCGGGCGGCGGTCGGCGTCGCCGCCGCGGTGGCGACCGTCGCCTCGCTGGCGAGCGCCGCCCGCGCCACCCACGCCAGCCTGGACCCGAGCTTCGGCGGCGACGGCACGGTGACCACCGATCTCGGCCGCGCCGAGTCGGGGAACGGCGTGGCCGTGCAGGCGGACGGGAAGATCGTGGTGGCCGCCGGCGGGCCGACGGGCTCCCACCTCATCCGGTACAACGCCGAGGGGAGCCTCGACCCCGGGTTCGGGAGCAGCGGCCACGTCGCCCTGCCCGCCATGCTGGCCACCGCCGTGGCCCTCCAGCCCGACGGCAGGATCGTGACCGCCGGCGTCACCCTGGCCGGCGCCGACTTCACCGTGTCACGCCACCTCCCGGACGGCACGCCCGACGCCAGCTTCGCGGCCGGCGGCACGGCGACGACGGTGATCGACCCCAACGCCGTCTACTTCGTCGGCGTCTCGGTCGACGACGTCGCCGTGCAGGCGGACGGCCGGATCGTGGTCGCCGGGTCGAACGGCGACCTCGCCGTCGTGCGCTACAACGCCGACGGCAGCCTCGACACCGGCTTCGGCGGCGACGGGAAGGTCTTCACCGACTTCGGCCGGGGGCGCAGCGAGCGGACGGGCGCGGTGGCGGTCCAGGCCGACGGCCGCCTCGTGGTCGCCGGCTCCGAGCACCAGCCGCCCCGCGGCGTGCCCGAGGTGATCCTGGCCCGCTACCACCCCGACGGCAGCCTCGACACCGGCTTCGGCGGCGACGGCCGGGTGGTGGGCCCGGCGGGCGCCGCCTCCGACGTCGCCGTCCGCCCCGACGGGCGGATCGTGGCCTCCGGGTCCGCCCGGACGACCGGCGTCGGCCCCGAGCACATCGCGCTCTGGCAGTTCGAGGCGAACGGCGCGCCCGACCGCGGGTTCGGCGGGGACGGGCAGGTGACCACCCCTCTGGGCGACCTCGACCACGCCGGCGCCCTGGTGCTGCGGCCGGACGGCAGGATGATGGTCGCCGGCACCACGAGGGACCGCACCGCCTCCCGCCCCCGCATGGCGGTCGTGGCCTACGGCGCCGACGGGCGCCTCGACCCGACGTTCGACGGCGACGGCAAGGTGGTCACCGGCGTCGGTCCCGCCGGCGGCAGCGCCGTCGACGCCGCCCTCCAGGCCGACGGCCGCCTCGTGGTGTCGGGGTCGACGGAGGTCCCCGGCGCCACGCCGGCGAGCGACGTGGCCGTCCTGCGCTTCCTCCCCGACGCCGCGCCCCACCGGGGCTACTGGCTGGTGGCGTCCGACGGGGGGGTGTTCGCCTTCGGTGACGCCGGGTTCCACGGGTCCACCGGCGGCGTCGCCCTCAACCGGCCGATCGTGGGCATGGCGGCCAGGCCGGGCGGCGACGGGTACTGGCTGGTGGCGTCGGACGGGGGGGTGTTCGCCTTCGGCGGCGCCGGGTTCCACGGGTCGACCGGCGGGACGGCCCTCAACCGCCCCATCGTGGGCATGGCGCCCACCCCGACCGGGCGCGGCTACTGGCTGGTGGCCTCCGACGGCGGGGTGTTCGCCTTCGGCGACGCCCGCTTCCTGGGGTCCACCGGGGGCATGGCGCTCAGCCGCCCGATCGTGGGCATGGCCGCCGGTGCCGGCGGCCGGGGCTACTGGCTGGTGGGGTCCGACGGCGGGGTGTTCGCCTTCGGCGACGTCTCGTTCCACGGCTCGGCGGGGGCGACGCCGCTGAACCGCCCGATCGTCGGCATGGCCGCCGACCCCGACGGCGGCGGCTACGTGCTGGCCGCCTCCGACGGCGGGGTGTTCGCCTTCGATGCAGCCTTCTCGGGGTCGACCGGGGGGACGACGCTCGCCCGTCCTGTCGTCGGCGTGGCCGCCGGTTCCAGCTATGCGGGGTACTGGCTGGCCGCCTCCGACGGTGGGGTGTTCGCCTTCGGCGACGCGCCGTTCCTCGGTTCGACGGGCGCCCTCCGCCTGGCGAGCCCCGTCGTCGGCATCGTCCCCACCGGCTGACCGGGAGGGGTGCTCCGCCGCCCGCCCGGGCGCCCGCCGGCCGCGGTCAGCGGCGCCGGTAGGGCACCGGGAAGTGGCTCAGGGGGACGAGGTCGCGCCGGTGCTGGCGGTGGGCCAGGTCGACGGCCGCCTGGGCGTCGAGACGGGCCTGGGCCAGCTGCTGGCGCAGGCGCTCGTTCTCGTCCTCCAGGGCCATGACCCGCCGCACCCCCTCCAGGTTCAGGCCGGCGTTGGTGAGCTCCTGGATGCGGCGCAGGCGCTCGATGTCGCGCTCGCTGTAGCGGCGGCTGCCGCCGACCGTGCGGGCCGGGTCGACCAGCCCCTTGCGCTCGTAGATGCGCAGGGTCTGGGGGTGGACGCCGGCCAGCTCGGCGGCCACCGAGATCACGTACACGGCGCGGCGGGCGTCGGGGCCGGCCATCACTCCACCCCCAGGTGGCGCCGCGGCGAGTCGGACGACGCGGCCGCCAGCGCCTCCACGGCCGCCCGCTGCTCATCCGAGAGGCTGTCGGGCACGACCACCTCGACGGGGGCCAGCAGGTCGCCCTGGCCCTCGCTGGTGGCGATGCCGCGGCCCCGCACCCGGAACGTGCGCCCCGAGCGGGTGCCCGGCGGCACCTTGAGGGCCACCGGCTCGCCCAGGGTGGGGATCCTCACCGTGGCGCCCAGGGCGGCCTCGGCGAAGGTGACGGGGACGGTGAGGGTGAGGTCCCTGCCGTTGCGCCCGAACAGCTCATGGCTCGCCACCCGCACCACCACGTAGACGTCTCCCGGAGGCCCCCCATTGTGCCCCGCGCCGCCCCGTCCCTTGAGGACGATGCGCTTGCCGTCGTCGATGCCGGCCGGAACCCGCACCTTCACCTGCCGGGGCCGGCGCTCCAGCCCCGACCCGGCGCAGGTGCGGCACGGCGTCTCCACCCGCATGCCGGTGCCGCGGCACTCCCGGCACGGCTGGCTGAACGAGAACAGGCCCTGGTTCTCGTTGACCGTCCCCCGGCCGCCGCACGCCGAGCAGATGACCGGCGACGTGCCCGGCGCCGCCCCCGTCCCGTTGCAGGTCCGGCAGGCGGCGTCGCTGACGAGGTTGACGGAGGTGACCACGCCCTCGACGGCGTCGGCGAACGACAGGTTCAGGGTGGCCTCCAGGTCGTCGCCCCGCTGCGGCGAGACCCGGCTGCGGGACTGGGCCCGTCCCTTGCCGAACAGCCCGCCCAGCAGGTCGCTCAGGTCGTCGACGCGGAACCCGCCCCCGAAGCCGCCGCCGTTGCCGGGCGCTCCGGCGAAGGCGGGGCCGTGGCGGCGGACGTCGTCGTACTCCTTGCGCTTGGCCGGGTCGCCCAGGACGTCGTAGGCGGCCGACACCTCCTTGAAGCGGTCCTCGGCCCCGGGGTTGGCGTCGGGGTGGTACTTCTTGGCCAGCCGGCGGTAGGCGCTGGTGACGTCCTTCTCCGAGGCCTTCTCCGAGACCCCGAGGACCCGGTAGTAGTCCTTCTCGAACCACTCGCGCTGGGCCGGCACAGCCTTCTCTCTTCTAGCCCTTCACCTTCACCATGGCGGGGCGCAGGACCCGGCCCCTCCACCGGTAGCCGGCCCGCATCACCTCGATGACCTCCGGCTCGGCGTCGCCGCCCGGCTCGTGCAGGACGGCGTCGTGCTCGTTCGGGTCGAAGGGCTTGCCCGCCGGGTCCATCCGCTCCAGGCCGGCGGCGCCCAGCACCTCCAGCAGCGACCGGTGGACCGGCTCCACGCCGGCGTCGGCGGGGGCGTGGGAGAGGGCGAGGTCGAAGTTGTCGAGCACCGGGAGGAGGCTCTCCACCAGCTTCTCGGCCGCCCGCTCCTGGATGTCCGCCTGCTGGCGGGCGATGCGCTTCTTGTAGTTCTCGAAGTCGGCCTGGAGGCGGCGGAGCGAGTCGAGGTACTCGTCCCGCTGGGCCTCGGCCTTGGCCAGGGCGTCGATGTCGTGCTCGACGGCCTCGGCGGCGTCGTCCACCGCCTCGGCGTCCTCCTGCTCCTGGCGGCCGAGCAGCTCGGCGACCTTGGCCGCCGCCTCGCCGGCCGGCGACTCGCGGCGCTCGGGCGCACCGGCGTCGCCGCCGCCGCCCTGGCCGGTCGGGCCGGCGGCGGCCGCCTGCGCGTCGCCCGGCGCCGGCCCGGGGGCGGGACGGGGATCGGCGCGCCCGGGACCGGAGCCGGTGGCGCGGCGGTCGTCGGACGACCGGGGGCCGCCGGCGGGGGGGCGGGCGGGGGGCGGGCGGTCCACCCAACCGGGGGGCTTCGGGAAGTGGCCGGGGTGGCCGGGACCGGGCATGGGCTACCGGTCCTCGTCCACGATCTCGGCGTCCACCACGTCGTCGAAGCCGCCGCCCCCGCCGGGCGCCTGGTCGCCCTCGGCCGCCGCCCGCTCCTGGGCCGCCTGCTCGTAGAGCCGCTGGGCGAAGGCCTGGCTGGCCTGCATGAGCGTGTCGCTGGCGTTGCGCACGGCGTTGGTGTCGTTGCCGCCCAGGGCCGCCTTCAGCTCCTTGAGGGCCTGCTCGGTGTTGTTCCGCTCGTCGCCCACCAGCTTGTCGCCCTGGTCCCGCAGCAGCTTCTCGGTCTGGTGGACCAGGGTCTCGGCGTTGTTGCGGATCTCCGCCTCCTCCCGCCGCTGCCGGTCCTCCTCGGCGTGCATCTCGGCGTCGCGCACCATGCGCTCGATGTCGTCCTTGTTCAACGACGACTGGCCGGTGATGGTCATCGACTGCTGCTTGCCGGTGGCCCGGTCCTTGGCCGAGACGTGCACGATGCCGTTGGCGTCGATGTCGAAGGTGACCTCGATCTGGGGCACGCCCCGGGGCGCCGGCGGGAGGTCGACGAGCTGGAACTTGCCCAGCGTCTTGTTGTACATGGCCATCTCGCGCTCGCCCTGGAGCACGTGGATCTCCACCGACGGCTGCATGTCCTCGGCCGTGGTGAACACCTCCGAGCGCTTGGTGGGGATGGTGGTGTTGCGCTCGATGAGCTTGGTCGTGATGCCGCCCTTGGTCTCGATGCCCAGGGACAGGGGCGTGACGTCGAGCAGCAGGATGTCCTTGACGTCGCCCTTGAGGACGCCGGCCTGGATGGCGGCGCCCACCGCCACCACCTCGTCGGGGTTCACGCCCTTGTGGGGGTCCTTGCCGGTGAGCGACTTCACCAGGTCGACGATGGCCGGCATGCGGGTGGAGCCGCCCACCAGGATGACGTGCTCGATGTCGCCCTTGGTGAGGCCGGCGTCCTTGATGGCCTGCTCGAACGGTCCCCGGCAGCGCTGCACCAGGTCGGCGGTGAGCTCCTGGAACCGGGCCCGGGACAGCTTCACGTCGAGGTGCTTGGGGCCCTCGTTGGTGGCGGTGATGAACGGGAGGTTGATCGTGGCCTCGGTGACCTGCGACAGCTCGATCTTGGCCTTCTCGGCCGCCTCCTTGAGGCGCTGGAGGGCCATGTTGTCCTTGGACAGGTCGACGCCCTCGGTGTCCTTGAACCCCTTGACCAGCCAGTCGATGACCTTCTGGTCCCAGTCGTCGCCGCCCAGGTGGGTGTCGCCGTGGGTGGCCTTCACCTCGAACACGCCCTCGCCGATCTCGAGGACCGACACGTCGAAGGTGCCGCCGCCCAGGTCGAACACGAGGATGGTCTGCTCCTCGTTCTCCTTGTCCAGGCCGTAGGCCAGGGCGGCGGCGGTGGGCTCGTTGATGATCCGCAGGACCTCGAGGCCGGCGATCTGGCCCGCCTCCTTGGTCGCCGTGCGCTGGGCGTCGTTGAAGTAGGCGGGCACGGTGATGATGGCCTGGGAGACGGTGTCGCCCAGGTACGCCTCGGCGTCGCGCTTGAGCTTCTGGAGGATGCGGGCGGAGATCTCCTGGGCGGTGTAGCGCTTGCCGTCGATGTCGACCTTCCACGTCGTGCCCATGTGGCGCTTCACCGATCGGATGGTGCGGTCGGGGTTGGTGATGGCCTGGCGCTTGGCGACCTCGCCGACCAGGACCTCGCCCGACTTGGAGAACCCGACCACCGACGGCGTGGTCCGGTTGCCCTCGGCGTTGGGGATGACGACTGGTTCGCCCGCCTCGAGGACGCTGACGACGGAGTTGGTGGTGCCGAGGTCGATCCCGACGGCCTTGGGCATGGAGGAGCCTCCAGAACGCTCGTTGCCTACGTGACACCGCCACCCTAGCAAAGTTGAGCGCCTAGTTGTCAACGTCGCCCCAAGGGACCGGCCCGGCGCCCGGGCCGGCACCGCCCGCCCGGCGCTACGGTGCGGTGTGCCGCGACTCGTCCTGCTCCGCCACGGCCAGAGCACCCTGAACCTGGCCGACGTGTTCACCGGGTGGCAGGAGTGCGACCTGTCGCCGCTCGGCGTCCAGGAGTCGGTGGACGGTGGCCGGCGGCTGGCGGGCGCCGGCATCGACGTCGACGTCGTCCACACCTCGGTCCAGGACCGGGCGATCCACACCGCCAACCTGGCCCTGCGGGAGATGGGCCGGTCCTGGGTGCCGGTGCGCCGGCACTGGCGGCTCAACGAGCGCCACTACGGCGACCTGGAGACCCGCAACAAGGCGCAGACGGCAGCCGTCCACGGCGCCGAGCAGGTCCACCTGTGGCGGCGCAGCTACGACGTGCCGCCGCCGCCCCTCGGTGCCGACGACCCCCGCCACCCCCGTCGCATGCCCCGCTACGCCCGGCTGCCCCCCGACGTGCTGCCGGCCGGCGAGTGCCTCCGGGACGTGGTGGTGCGCATGCTCCCCTACTGGTTCGACGCCATCGCCCCCGACCTGGCCGGCGGCGCCACCGTGCTGGTGGCCGCCCACGGCAACAGCCTCCGCGCCCTCGCCAAGCACCTCCTCGGCATCGCCGACGCCGACATCCCCGGCCTGGAGATCCCCACCGGCGTGCCGTGGGTCTTCGACCTCGACGCCGACCTCGTCCCCGTGGCCGAGCGGCTCCTCGGCGACCCCGCGGAGAACGCCGCCTCGTCGTTCTAGGGCTTCGACCTCATTCGTTCGCTTCGCTCACTCCATTCGGTCGAGTTCGATCGTGCTCCGGCGGGCGAGCGGAGCTCGCGCCGCCTCCGCCCGGTCCCCTCCCGGTGTCCGCAGCCGGAGAGGCCGCCTCCGGCGGCGAGTGCGGCCACGGACCTTGCCGCCGCCGAATCGGCGAATCGGCGAATCGGCGAATCGGCGAAGGCCTGTTGTCGAAGCCCTAGGCGTGCCTCACCCGGGCGTCGCCCCAGCCGGCGGCTGCCGGCTCCAGCAGGTACCCGCGTGAGCGCACGGTGCGGATGGCGAGCGACACGGGGACCAGGCGCCGGCGCAGGCGCAGCACGTGGACGTCGAGGGCGTTGCGCCCCGGCGCCCCGTCGGGCCAGCCGGCCCGGGCCAGCGCCTCCCGGCTGACCACCGCGCCGAAGCGCTCGAGCAACGCCGCCGTGAGCCGTGACTCGACGGGCGGCAGCGACACCCAGGCGGTGCCGAAGCGCAGCACGCCGTCGCCGTCCAGGACCGGCTCGGGGGCCGTGTGCCGGCGCGAGCGGCGGAGGAGCCCGCGGATGCGCAGCTTGACGTCGGCGTCGGGCGCCGGGACGCGGATCCAGTCCTCCACGCAGTCGTCGGCGTCGGGCGGCGCGGCACCGTCCTCCACCAGCAGCAGCCGGGCCGCCCCCGCGTCGGCCAGGACCGCCCGCCGCTCCTGCTCCAGCGGCCACCGGAGCAGGACGACCTCGGGGGAAGCCGGTTCCATGGCACGCCACGCTAGGAGGGCGACATTACGGCCATGTTGCCTCGGCATGAACTACGGCCACCGGGGCGTGGCCCGTGCCCGCCGGCTCGACGGTACGGTGCGGCGTGGCCTGCCACCCGGCCCGGCGGCTCTCGCCGTCGCAGCTCGCCCTCGCCCTGGGCCTCGCCGGGGCGGCGCTGGTGGCCGTGTCCGGGCTGGCCGCCCTGGTGGTCGCCGAAAGCCGGCCGCCGCCGGTGGGCCGGGAGGTGTTCGCCAACGTGGCTGGCCCCATGCAGGCCGTCTTCTACGCGGTGACGGCCTTCGCCGTCGCCGCCGCCAGCGCCCTGTTCGCCCGCCGGGTGGCCCAGTGGGAGCGCGGCGGGCCCGAGCGGCGGTCCACCACCCGGACGACGGTGGGGCGGCGGCTCCGGCGGCTGTGGGCCGGGCTCTCCATGCGCACGGTGGCCGAGGACCGGGCCGCCGGCGTCATGCACTCGCTGCTGTACTTCCCGTTCCTCGTGCTGTTCGCCGTGACCGTCGTGCTCGAGGTCGACCACCAGCTTCCCGAGCGGTTCAAGTTCCTCTCCGGCGACGTGTACCGGGCCTACAGCCTGGTGGGTGACGTGGCCGGCGTGGCCTTCCTCACCGGCGTGGTGTGGGCCATCGGCCGCCGGTGGGGCCGCCCGCCGTTCCGGCTGCGCACCAAGACCCGCGCCGAGGACGCCGCCGTCCTGGCCACCTTCCTGGCCATCGGGCTGAGCGGCCACCTGGCCGAGGCCATGCGGATCGCCCTCGACGGCCGGCCCGACTTCGAGCGGTGGTCGGTCGTGGGGTACCCGCTGTCTTCGCTGTTCGCCGGTGCCGCCCACGGCGCGCTGTCGGCCGCCCACCAGGCGGCGTGGACGGTCCACGTGGTGGCGTTCCTCGCCTTCCTCGTCCTCCTGCCCGAGACCAAGCTGCGCCACATGGTCACGTCGCCGCTGAACCTGTACCTGTCCTCCCGGGAGCGGCCGGTGGGAGCCATGAGGCCCATGGCCGACCTGGCGACCACCGACCTGGACCGCTTCGGCGCCGGCGTGGTCGAGGACCTCTCCTGGAAGCAGCTGCTCGACACCGACGCGTGCACGGTGTGCGGCCGGTGCACGGAGGTGTGCCCGGCCCAGCTGACCGGCAAGCCGCTCGACCCCCGCGAGATCGTTCTCAAGGTCGGCCAGGTGATGGCGGAGAGCGCTCGGGGCCACGACGGTGCGGCCCCGGTGTCACCCGTCGTGGGCCACGAGCCCGAGCTCACCGTGCGGGCGCCCGAGCTGTTCGCCCGGATCACCCCCGAGGAGCTGTGGGCCTGCACGTCGTGCCGGGCCTGCGACGAGGTCTGCCCGGTGGACATCGAGATCCTCGACAAGATCCTCGACATGCGGCGCCACCTCACGCTCATGGGCTCGGAGTTCCCGGTCGAGCTGGGGCGGTCCTTCCGGTCGATGGAGAACAGCGGCAACCCGTGGGGGATGAGCCAGTCCGGGCGCGGCTCGTGGGCCGACGCCCTGCCCTCGGGCGTACCGGTGGTGGACGGCTCGTCGCCCGTCGGCCACGAGTACCTGTACTGGGTGGGCTGCGCCGGCTCGTTCGACGACCGCAACCGCAGGGTCACCGTCGCCACCGCCACCCTCCTGCACCGGGCCGGGGTGGACCTCGCCATCCTGGGCCCGCGCGAGCGCTGCACGGGCGACCCGGCCCGGCGCTCCGGCAACGAGTACCTGTTCCAGGTGCTGGCCGGGGAGAACGTCGAGACGCTCAACGGGCTCGGCGTGCGCAAGATCGTCACCCAGTGCCCGCACTGCTTCAACACGCTGGCCAACGAGTACCCCCAGCTCGGCGGCCACTACGAGGTCGTCCACCACAGCCAGCTCCTCTCCGAGCTGATCGCCTCCGGTCGCCTCGAGGTGGGCGGCGCCCGCCTGCGCGAGCGGGTGACGTACCACGACCCGTGCTACCTGGGCCGCCACAACGGCGTCTACGAGGCCCCCCGCCGGGTGCTGGGGTCGCTCGGGGGGATCGAGGTGGTGGAGATGGGGCGCAGCGGGGCCGACGCCCTGTGCTGCGGGGCGGGCGGCGCCCGGTTCTGGATGGAGGAGCACACGGGCAGGAAGATCGGCACCGAGCGGGCCGAGGAGGCCGTCGCCACCGGCGCCCAGCGCGTCGCCACGGCGTGCCCGTTCTGCGCCGTGATGATCGACGACGGCGTCAAGGAGTCCGGCCACGACGAGGTCGTCGTGCAGGACATCGCCGTCGCCCTCCTGGAGGCGCTGGAGCGGGGCCGCGCCGGCGGCTCGGGCGGGGGCGGCGGCTCCG
>JBKHXC010000087.1:0-1568 GCA_046566225.1 Acidimicrobiia bacterium | reverse complement strand
AGCCGCCGGCGCTCTGCCCCATCCCGTCGGCCACGGCCAGGACTCGCCCGACGTAGGCGTCGTCGGCGTTGTACCGCCGCAGCACCGCCCGCTCGTCGTCGACCCTCCCGCCCCGACCCCCGCACAGGTAGTTGGCGGCGGTGGCCACGGCGTCGTCGACGTCGTGCGGGTCGGCCACCCCGTCGCCGTCCCCGTCGACCGCCCACGCCGTAAACGTCGTAGGCAGGAACTGCATCGGCCCCACTGCGCGCTGCCACGGTCCGCCCAGGCCGAACCACCCGAGCCAGGGCCCCACGGGCAGGGCCCGTACGCCGGGCGAGCCGTCCAGGGCCACGCCGAAGATGGACGGTGCCACTTTGCCGGTGATCTCGTCGACAGCGGCCCCGCCGCTGGTGGCGTGCCCCGACTCCACCGCTCCGATGCCGGCCAGCAGCTGCCAGCGCAGCCCCGGGCACCATCCGTCCCCCGCCCGGTAGGCGGCCAGCACCCGGGCCGGGATGCCGGCGCCGGCGCCCCCGGCCGCTGGAGCGCCACCGCCGCCCACCGCCATGGCGGCGAAGAAGGGAAGGCACAGCACTGCCCCCGCCACCCCCACCAGCCCGGCGGCACCGATCGCGCACCCCTTGGAGCCCGAACGCATGCACCGCTATGCGCGCGGACCAGGAAAATCTCGCGCCCGGCCGCGAGATTTTCGCCCCTCGGCGGCATACCTGGTCATCGCAACCACTCGGGAGGTCCGGTGATCACGTTCCTGGCGCAGGTGAGCGTCACCCCAACCGTCGAGGGCATGCCGGGGGCGGCCCTGGTCCAGAAGCTGTTGAACTGGACGCAGATGGTCGCCCTGTGGGGCAGCCTCGGCGCCGTCCTGGTCGGCGCCGCCATGTACGGCCTGGCCCGGGAGGGCGGCAGCTACCAGAACGCCTCCCGGGGCAAGGGCCTGGCGCTGGGCGGCGTGGTGGGCGCCATCCTGGCCGGCATCGCCCCCGCGGCGATCAACCTGCTGTTCCAGGCGTCCCGGGCATGAGGCGCCGCGCCCTGGCGGCGGCTGCTGGCACCGTCGCCCTCCTCCTCCTGGCCGTCGCCCTCACCACCCGCGCCGGCCCGGCGCCCACGAGCGCCACGCCGGCCACCAAGACCGACCCACGACCAGCGCCGGCGCCCGCCGGCGGCGAGCGCAGCGAGGAGGGCGCCCGGGCGGCGGCGGTGTCCATGGCCACCGCCAGCCAGGACTGGCTCTACCTGACCGACGCCGCCCTCGACACAGCCGTACGGGCGAGGGCCACGGCAGAAGCCGGCCCCGCCCTGGCCGCGGAGACGGTCGCCGAGTTGGGCCAGGCACGACGGGCCCTCAGCGCCTCGTCCGGGCGGGTGTGGTGGCTCGTGCGCCCGCTCGCTACCCACCTCGAGCGCTACGACCCGTCCCGGGCTCGGGTGGTCGTCTGGGTGGTGACGGTCCTGTCGGCCACCGGGGTGGCGCTGCCGCAGGCCGACTGGACGCGGGTGGCGGTCGACCTCGTCTGGGCGGACGGCGCCTGGCGCTGCGAGGCGGTCACCGATACCCCGGGACC
>JBKHXC010000086.1:0-3650 GCA_046566225.1 Acidimicrobiia bacterium | reverse complement strand
CCGATTCTCTTCACAGGCGGCCGCCCCGCAACCGGGCGTAGACGGCGCGCGCCGGCCGCAGGAGCCGCAGGACGCGGGTGTTCCTCAGCGCCTCCAGCTCGGCGCGGGCCCGGGCGAGCTCGGCCTCGCACGCGTGGCGCCCGGCCGACGCCCGGCTCGCCTCCTCCGCCAGCCGCTCGGCGCGGGCCCGCACGGCGAGCAGCTCGCCGTCGTGGCGGCCGAGGTGGTCGGCGACGGCGAGGCGCTCGGCCGCCAGGCGCTGGCGCATCCGGCGGTGGGCCAGATCCATGGCGGCGACGTACTCCGCCGGCGGGACGGCACCGCCGACGGGGCCGGGCCGGGCGGCCGCGGCCACCTCCGCTATGGCGGCGACCCGGTCGTAGTGGGCGTCGAGCGCCGCCTCGACGGCCGCCCGTCCGCCGTCCCCCTCCGGGGCGCCGGCGAACGCGGCGGCGAGGGCGCCGGGGAGGTCCTCGCCCACCCGATTGACGGGCACGGCGGGGACCCCGTAGGCCAGGCCGACGGCGGCGGCGGCGGGGGAGCACGCGGCGAGGGCGGCCGCCTGGGAGATCACGGCGACCACGTCCTCGGCGACGGCGTCCGCCGGCAGCCGGTAGGCGGGCGCCTCCATGGCCGCGGCGACGGCGCCGGCGCACTCCTCCCCGCCGGCGCGGCAGCCGAGGGCGGGCGCCAGCACGACGCTGGCGCCCGTCTCGTCAACCACGGCGTCGAGGGCCCGGCCCACCGCCCGGGCGTCGGGCAGGAGGCGCTCGCCGGCCTCCACCACCACCGCCGGCCCCTGCGCCGGGAACCACCCCATCATGCGCACGAGGTGGAGCCGCCGGGCGAGCGCATCGGGGGGCAGCAGCCGGGGGACGAGCAGGAGAGGATCGGGCACCCGGTCGGGCGCACCGGCGTAACCGCCTGGTCGCGGGCGCTCGGCCACGAAGGCGGCGTAGGCGGGCGGGGGCCCGCCGGCCGGCGCGGCTGCGTCGCCGGCGGGCACGGCGCTCCACACCACCGGGCACTCGGGGCCCGGCCCCGGCGAGGGCGTGGCGGCGTCCGGGTCGTCGCCGGTGACGACGACGCAGTCCAGCTCCCCCGCCAGCCGTTCCCACCCGTCGGCCGCCACCTCCTCGACCACCTCGACCGCCAGGCCCCCGTCGTGCGCGCTGGGCCCGGCGCCGGGGCCGGTGGCGAAGACCCGCACCGTCGAGCCGGGGAGGCGACGGGTCAGCTCGGCGTGGGCGACGCGCACGGCCAGGGCGGTGCGGACGTCGTCGGGTCGCCAGCGGGCGAACAGGCCGATCCGCGCCCCGTCCGCCCGCCGGCCCGCACCGGTCGGCAGTGGCACGGCGCCGGCCTCGGCGCTGTCCTCGGGCACGGCGCGGAGGACGAACTGGTAGGTGGTCGACTCCGGGTCCCCTTCCACGGCGTCGACCACGCCCTGGTCGTAGTCCTCCCGGCGGACGCCGATCTCGGTCTCGAAGACGCCGGCGGTGGTGCGGCGCACGTCGACGGGGACCAGGCCGGCCTCCCGGAACGTCTCGTACACCGAGGCCCGGGTGAAGAAGCGGAGGTGGGTGGAGTCGAGGAGGCCGAGCGGCCGGTAGTCGAAGCGCCCCGCCAGCAGGGCCAGGCGCACGGCGCCGTGGGCCACGTTGGGGATCGACGCCACGACCGAGCCCTCCGGGGCGAGCAGGGGTTGGAGCCGGCGCAGGGCGGCGACGGGGTCGGGGAGGTGCTCGAGCACGTCCCCCAGCACCACGACGTCGAAGCTCTCCTTGCCGAAGTGGCCCACCAGGTCCAGCTCGCCGACGTCGCCGGTGAGCACCTCGTCGAGCGCGCTCCGGGCGGCCTCGGCGGCGGCCGGGTCGAGCTCGACGCCCGCCACCCGGCAGCCCCGGCGGCGCAGGGCGCGGCCCAGGTCGCCGGCGGCGCAGCCGACGTCGAGCACCCGGCGGTCGCGGCCCACCAGCTCGACCAGGAGGGTGTGGCTGGTGTTGGTGTTGCGGAGGTCGATCTCCGCCTCGTACTTCATCCCGCTTCCCCTGCTGCGTTCCGTCGTCGCATCCCCGTCGAGATCGACAGGAGCCTACCTTTCCCCTGCACGGGCCTGGCCTCGCTAGGGTTCGCAGCCGTGGGACGACCTGGTGGGCGCCGCATCGCGGTGGTGACCCCCGAGCCGTTGACGGCCCGCATGGCGGGGCCGGCCATCCGGGCGTGGCACATGGCCGAGGCGCTGGGCGCCGACCACGAGGTGGAGCTGGCCACCACCGGCGCTTGCGAGCGCTTCCACTCCCGCTTCCGCGCCCGCCACGTGGCCGGCGACGAGGTCCGGGCGCTGGAGCGCTGGTGCGACGTGCTGGTGTTCCAGGGCGGCCTGCTGCGCGACCACCCGTTCCTGCAGCGGTCGGGCAAGGTGCTGGTGGCCGACGTCTACGACCCGTTCCACCTGGAGAACCTGGAGCAGACGGCGGGCCAGCCGGCCGCCGAGCGGGACCGCACGGTGCGCCACCACACCGAGGTGCTCAACGAGCAGCTGCGCCGCGGGGACTTCTTCCTCTGCGCCGGCGAGCGCCAGCGCGACTTCTGGCTGGGCAGCCTGGCCGCCCTCGGCCGGCTCGACCCGGCGAACTACGACGCCGACCCGACGCTGCGCGCTCTGATCGACGTGGTGCCCTTCGGGCTCCCCGCCGGGCCGCCCCAGAAGAGCCACCCGGTCGTCCGCGGCGTCGTGCCCGGCATCGGCTGGGACGACAAGGTGATCCTGTGGGCGGGTGGCGTCTACAACTGGCTCGACCCGCTCACCCTCGTGCGGGCGGTGGACCGGCTGCGCCACCGCCTCCCCGAGGTCCGGCTGTTCTTCCTCGGCCTCCAGCACCCGAACCCCAACATCCCGGAGATGCGGGTGGCGACGGAGCTGCGCCGGCTGGCCGGCGGCCTCGGGCTGGTGGGGACCCACGTCTTCTTCAACGAGGGATGGGTCGACTACGAGTCGCGCGCCGACTACCTGCTGGAGGCCGACGTGGGCGTCAGCACCCACCTGGACCACGTGGAGACGGCGTACTCGTTCCGGAGCCGGATCCTCGACTACCTGTGGGCCGGGCTGCCGGTGGTGACCACGGGGGGCGACGCCTTCGGCGACCTGGTGGAGGCGGAGAGCCTGGGGGCGGCCGTCCCGCCCGGCGACGAGGCGGCACTCGAGCGGGCCCTCGAGGACCTCCTAGCCGACGACCGGCGGGCCAAGGAGTGCCGGGAGAACGTGGCCCGGGTGGCCCCCCGGTTCACATGGGACGCGGCGCTCGAGCCCCTCGTGGCGTTCTGCCGGGACCCCCGCCGGGCCCCCGACCTCGCCGCCGGCCGGGCCGCGCCAGCGCCGCCGCCGTCACCACTGGCGCGGCGCGGCGGCTGGGTGGCCGCCGCCCCCCGGATGGTCACCGCCACGTACCGGGACGGCGGCGCACGGCTGGTCGTGCGGCGGGCGGCCGGCAAGGTGCGCCGGGTGCTCCGTGCGCGCGGAGGGCCACCGCCGGAGTGACCGGGCGACGCCGGACCGGAGCACCCCCTCGCGTCCGCGGCGCGAAAGGCGCGATAGGTGCAGTCCGGCGCCGCCGCTCCGGGGCCGGTGGCCGGCTCTGGTCCGGCGC
>JBKHXC010000085.1:0-2104 GCA_046566225.1 Acidimicrobiia bacterium | reverse complement strand
CCGGCGCCATCACCCGGCCGCCCGGACCGGGCCGTGCCATCACCCGGCCGCCCGGACCGGGCCGTGCCATCACCCGGCCGCCCCGACCGGGCCGGGGCGGGCGCCCCCGCCGGGGTGGCGGGCGGCGCCGGCCGCCTCCGCCCGGCCGCCGGGCGAGGGGAGCCACAGCCGGGCCCGGCGGGGGCGGGCGGCCGCGCCCCGGCCCTCGGCCACCACGTCCAGCAGGCGGGCCGTCAGGTGGCCGGTGCCCCGGTCCAGCCCCTCCCACGCCGGCGACGACGCCGCCAGGCGCACGTCGGCGCCGTCCCACCCCCCCACGGCCACCAGCACGGCGCCCCGCTCCCGGGCCCGGGCGGCCAGCCGGCGGGCGTCGCCCCCCGGCACCCGCCGCCCGGGCGGGCGGACGGCCACCACGTCGAGGCCGTCGAGCAGGGCGGCCACCACCGCCGGCCACTCCCGCCCCGGCGCCGGCACGAGCGCCAGGCGGCCGGCGTCGATCCCCACCTCGGCGGCCGCCGCCAGGCCGAGGGTGGGGACGCCGACCACCGCGCACCACGATCGGGCCGCCGAGGGGCCGGCCAGCAGGGCGAGGGCCAGCGACGTGGCCCCGGGGGCCGCCGCCACCGCCACCGTGGCGCCCCGGCGCAGGCCGCCGTCGGGGAGCAGCCCGGCCAGGGCGGGCAGCACGGGCAGCACCCGGGCCCGGGCCAGGGAGACGGGCCGGACCGCCTCGGTGAGGCCGGCGGGGGGCGGGGCGAGCGGCGGGGAAGCGAGCGCCATGGGCCTCCCAGTATCGAACTGACGTTCGCCTCCGTCAACCCCGGGCGGCGGACGGGCCTACCCCCGGGACGCCGTCCCCGGCCACCACACGGTGACGCCTCGCCGCACCGGCGACCGGGCGGCCGCCCGCTCGAGGAGGGCCTCGACCTCGGCGTCGCGCTCGGACCCCACGCAGAGCCGCTCCCGGGCCATCGCCACCGCCCCCGCCCGGTCGGCGCCGAAGGGCTCCCACGGTCGCTCGAACGCCTCGCACGCCACGTCCAGGCCCATCTCCTCCAAGACCGCCACGGCGTCGTCGGCGGTGGGCGACGTGGGCCGCTCCAGCCCGTGGAGGGCCAGCCACAGCGGGTTCAGGTGGGCGGTGGGGTGGTCGGCCGAGATCTCGACCACCACCCGGCGGCGGGCGTGGTCGGTGAGGGCGGCGGCGAACGGCACCAGGTCGGCGACGTTGTACAGGACGTGGTGGCAGACCACCACGTCCGCCGGCTCCACCCGGCCGGCGACCCCCGGCCACGTGCCGGCGACCTCGCGGTGGGCCACCCCCAGCCGCCCGGCGGCGGCGGCGAACGCCTCGAGCATGCCCCCGGCGTCGTCCACGCCCACGACCAGGCCGGCCGGCGGCACCAGCGGGAGCGAGGCGGCGCCGCCGCCCACCCCCACGTCGAGCACCGAGCCGCCCTCGGGCAGGGCCTCGAGCGCCCGCCGCCGGGACGGCCCGTCGCCGCCGCCGGCCAGCGCCTGCTCCGCCCGCCGGGCGAACACGGCGGGCGGGAACCGCCAGGGCGACGCCGGTGCCGCCGCCCGGATGTCGTCGGGGACCGCCCACCGCGCCAGCTCGTCCCGCCACCGGCCGGCCGCGCCGGTCACCGGCCTCCCCCGACGGCCCCTCGGTGACGCACCACGGGGCGAGCGTAGGGGAAGCCCGCCGCCCGTCCCTGTGAACACGTGTTCGCAGCGGGCGGGGCGGGTACGGAGGGGGCATGACCGAGATCCCCGAGACCGCCGAGAAGGACCCCGACGACTGGGTGACGGGAGACGAGCCCGCCACCGGGCCGCAGCTCTCCTACCTGTCGACGCTGGCCCACGAGGCCGGCGAGGAGGTCGAGACCGACGGGATCACCAAGGCCGACGCGTCGAGGCTCATCGACGACCTCCAGGAGCGGACCGGCCGCTCGGGCGGCGGGTCGCCGCCGCCGGGGCGGTAGAGCCGGCGCCGCCCTGGGTAGGACCCCTGCCATGATCGATCCCCGCCTCGAGGACCACGTGGTCGGGCTGGAGCTGCAGCTGGTGGAGCTGGTCGAGCAGCGTGAGCGGGCCCGGGTCC
>JBKHXC010000084.1:0-2060 GCA_046566225.1 Acidimicrobiia bacterium | reverse complement strand
GCTCGTCGACGGGGCCCGTGCCGCCGCCGGAGCGCCGCCGGGGCGCCGGGTGGCCGAGGTGCTGCGCCTGGCCGTCGCCCTGCCCGACTTCCAGTACTGCTGAACCGAGGAGGACGCCCGTGCCCGCCGCCGCGACCGGTTGCCACGACCTGGTGGTCATCCACCTGGCCGGCGGCAACGACTACCTCAACACCGTCGTCCCCTACGACGACGGCCGGTACCACGACGCCCGCCCCGGTCTCGGCCTCCATCCGGGCCGGGAGCTGCCGCCGCTGCGCCTCCCGGGGCGGGCCGAGGAGCTCCCGCCCGGCCCCAGCGTGGTGCCCCTCGACGAGCGGGTCGGGCTCCACGGCGCCCACGGAACGTTCCACCGCCTCTACGACGCCGGCCGCCTGGCGGTGTTCCTGGGCATCGGCTACCCCGACCGCGACCGGTCCCACTTCCGGTCGCTCGACATCTGGCACACGGCCGACCCCGTCGCCCCCCGGGACGTGGGCTGGCTGGGGCGGGCGGCCGCCCGCCTCGACCCGGGCCACGAGGAGCCCGTCCTGCTGGTCAACGTGGGCCGGGCCCTGCCGCTGGCCATGGCCGCCCCGGGCGTGCTGGCCGCCAGCCTGGAGTCGGTGGACTCATACGGCATCTTCCCCGACGCCCGGGGCGACGCCGGCGGGCACCGGCGCCTGTCGGCCGCGGTGCGATCGTTCTACGGGCCCGACCCCCTCCCCGGGCCGTGGAGCACGGCCCAGGCCGTGGGGGCGGCCGCCCTGGCGGGGATCGACGCCCTGGGCGCGGTGGGGCGGGCGGAGCCGGCCGAGCCCCTGTGCTACCCGGCCTTCAGCCCGATCGCCGAGCGCCTCCGGGTCATCGCCGACATCAAGGCCGCCGGCGTGGGGTCCCGCGTCTTCTTCACGGCTCACGACGGTTACGACACCCACGAGAACCAGCTCCCGGTCCAGCGCCGGCTGTTCGCCGAGCTGTCGGAGGCGCTGGCCGCCTTCCTCGCCGACCTCGACCGGCGGGTGCCCGGCCACCGCACGGCGGTGCTGATCTTCTCCGAGTTCGGGCGGCGGATAGCGGAGAACCGCGGGGGGACGGACCACGGCGGCGCCGGGGTGGCCTTCCTGGTCGGCGACCACGTGCGGGGCGGGCTCTACGGCGACTACCCCGACCTGGCCGCCGACCGCCAGATCGACGGCGACCTGCGACCCGCCGTCGACTTCCGGGCCCTCTACACCAGCGTGCTCGAGCAGTTCGTCGGGGTGGAGGCCGACGCCGTGCTCGACCGGCCCCGCCGCGGCCTGGACCTGCTCGCGGCGGGGGCCCGGTGACGGCGAACGGCACCGCCGCCACGGCCGCCGGCGACCCCACGCTGGCCGCCGGCCCGTCCCCGACCGGCCGCCGGCCGGTGGACGCCCCGGCCACCATCGGCGCCTGGGGCAACAAGGGCCGGGGCTTCGCCCATCCGGTCGACGTGGCCGCCGACCCGTCCTCGGGCACGCTGTGCGTCCTCAACCGCTCCACCTCGTGGGCCTCGCCCCACGGCGGGGCCGTACGGGTGACGGTGGTCGACCCCGGCCGCCACGAGGTCCTCGGGGAGATCTCCCGCCGCGGGACGGGGCCGGGCGAGCTGATGATGCCGGTGGGCGTGGCCGTCGACGGCCGCGGCCGCGTCCTGGTCACCGACGAGCACACCCACACGGTCAGCGCCTTCGATCTCGACGGGGCCTTCCGGGCCCGCTGGGGGGAGGAGGGCGGCGGCCCCGGCCAGCTGCGCCGGCCGGCCGGCATCGCCGTCGACGGCGACGACGTGTGGGTGGTCGACGCCGGCAACTCCCGCCTCCAGCGCTTCGGTGACGACGGCCGGTTCCGGGGCCACGCCGGTGGTCCCGGGTGCGGTCCGGGCCAGCTCCACCAGCCCTGGTTCGTGGCCGTGGGCCCCGACGGCGACCTGTTCCTGCGGCCGGCGGGGATCGCGGTGACGCCCGCCGGTTGGCTCCACGTGGCCGACTGGGGCCGGGACCGGCTGATGGTCTTCGACCCCGACCTGCGGCTCGAGGCGA
>JBKHXC010000083.1:0-5880 GCA_046566225.1 Acidimicrobiia bacterium | reverse complement strand
GCGCACGTGCTCGTCGAACAGCTCGACGGCCCGCTCGGCCACCGCCCGCACCGCCCGGTGGTGGTCCCGGGCCAGCTCCAGCAGCTCGGTCAGGGGCAGGCCGTGCTCCAGCAGCCGGAGCCCGGCGGCGGCCACGTCCACGTCGGCCGCCGTGTAGCCGCCCGGGCGGGGCACGAGCAGGCCCTCGCGCGCCACGGCGTCGAGCAGGGCGACCGGGATGCCGGTGCGCTCGGACAGCTCCTCGGCGCTGAGCAGGCCCTCGTCCGCCTCGTCCCCGGCCGGGCGGGCCACCGCCGCCACCAGGGCCTCGTCGGCCGCGTCGAGCTCTCCGTCGAGCAGGCGGCGGATGGTGGCGAGGGTCAGCCCCCGGGCCTGGAGGGAGCGGATGCGGCCCAGCCGCTCCAGGTGGTCGTCGCCGTACCAGGCGACCCTCCCCCGGCGGGTGGGCGGGGGCAGCAGCCCGCGGGCCTGGTAGAAGCGAACCGTGTCGACCGACACGTCGGCCGCCGCCGCCAGCTGCTCCACCCGAAGCTCCACGCGGCCACTCTACGAGTGATCGCTCGCACTGTCGCCCCGGGGGCGTCGGGGCGCGCCGCAGCGGGTGCACGCCGGGTAGGCGCGCGACGTGGGCCGCCCGCACGAGTGGCAGCGGGGGACGACGACGGCGCCCGCCCGCACCCGCCGGACGGCCGCCCACAGCATCCCTCCCAGGGCGACCACGACGGCCAGCTCGAGGCCGTCGCGGAGCAGGCCGTCGCCGGGCACCGCGCCATGGTCGCATCCCCCGTGGGCCATGGTGGTGGGATGCGGGGGAGGGTGCTGGCGGCGGCGGCGGCGGTGGCCGTCGCCGCCGGCTGCGGCGGGGCGGGCGGGGTGACGCCGGCCGCCGCCCCGGCGACGACCACGACCACGGCCCGGCCGACCACCGCCGCACCGCCCCCGCCGGCCACCACGACCACGACGGCGCCGGACGCGACCACCGCCGCACCGCCCCCGCCGGCCACCACGACCGCGGCCCCGGCGGCCGGCGGGGGACCGGCCGTGGTGGAGGTGGCGTACCGGGTGGAGCGGCGGGTGGCGGACGAGGCGACGGCGGGGTTCGAGGCCGTGGTGGAGGCCACCCTGTCGGACCCCCGGGGGTGGAGCCGGGCCGGGTTCCGGCTGGTGCGGCGGGACGACGGGCCGTACCTCGTCGTCCTGGCCGAGGGGCCCGAGGTCGACCGCCTGTGCCTGCCCCACGACACCTACGGCCGGTACTCCTGCCAGCGCCAGGAGGTGGTCGCCCTCAACGCCGACCGGTGGCGCACGGCCACGCCCCAGTGGACCGGCGACCTGGCCACCTACCGCCAGATGCTGGTCAACCACGAGGTCGGGCACCTGCTGGGCCAGCCCCACCCCCGCCGGCAGTGCCCCCGGCCCGGGCAGCCGGCACCGCTGATGGCCCAGCAGAGCACCGAGCTGGACGGCTGCCTCCCCAACCCGTGGCCCCTCGACGCCGAGATCGAGGCGGCCGCCCGCCACGACCGCCCCCTGGCCCCCCTGTAGGGGATGTCGTGCCACCGGCCGGCGGCGGGAGGCCGGCGCCGCGGCGACACGCGAAGAAGGGCCCGCAGCCGCAGCGGCGGGCCCTTCCTCGGCGAAGCGGCTGGGGCTACGGCCGGCCGGCGCCGGAGGGAGGCCCGGCGGGGGGGATGGAGCTGGGCACGTAGTCGGCGGCCGGCGTCTCGGTGGCGGCGTCGGTGCCGGTGGAGCTCTGCGAGCCGGCGCCGGTCGGAGGCGCCTCGGCCGGCGGCCCGGCGGGGCCGGAGCCCGGCGTGTGGCCGGCGGCCGGGGTCTGGCCGGCCCGGTCGGTACCGGTCGAGCCCTGCGAGCCGGCGCCGTCGGGCCTGCCGGCGGGCACGGCCGTCGGGACGTGGCCGGCGGCGGGCGTGGTGTTGGCCTGGTCGAGGCCGTTCTGGCCGGGCTCCGCCGGCCGGCCGCCCTCGTCGTCGCCGCCCTCGTTCTTGGCCTCGTCGGCCACGGCCCGGCCGTCGACGCCACCGTCACGGGCGTCGGTGCTGACCCGCTCGCCGAACTCGGCCTCGTCGGCCGCCCCGTCGGGGAACGAGAAGGGCGTCACCGCCTCGACGGCGTTCGCCACCGCGCTCTGGGCCGGGGCGGGCAGCACCCCGGCGGCGCCCGCCGCCGTCACGCTGGCGGCGGCCATGCTGACCCCGAAGGCCGCCTTGGCGGCCACGCTCAGTCCTGCCAGGAACTCGATCATCTTCCTTCTCCTCCACTTCGGTAGTCCGGCCGCCTGCGGCGCAGGCCCGGGGACGTTGCTCGCTGCCGTCACCGGCAGGTCGCCCTTCTCGGTGAAGAGGCCCTCGGCCAGCATGGTCGCCAGCGGCACGGACGGAGCCGGGACCGGCCCCTTCGCCATGCGACGCAGCTCCCCGGCGAACGCAGCCAGCGAGCCCGGCTCCCCGCCGGCGCCGTTGCCGGTGAAGAGGGCCTCGATGGCTGCGTCGTCGATACGGGTCCGTCGGAGCATCTCGGCGGTGTCATCGTCGGAGAGGCCCCCGGGGGTACGGCCTCCGCCGATTTCCTCCCGGGCCCCGGTCGGGCCCGGAGGCACCTCGGCGGCAGCGGCCGGCCGGGGCCGGGGTCCCCGGCGGCGGGAGGGGCGGGCGGTACAGTGCCCCCGGCATGAGGCGGCGGGTACGGGTGGGGGTGGCGGTGGCCGCGGCCGTCGTGGTGCTGGTCGGGGTGCTCGCCGCCGTGCGCCGCGACCCGGCGCCGGCCGCGCTGGTGGTGGCCAGCACGACCACGACCCAGGCCCGGGCCCTGCCCACGTCGACCATCGCCCTCCCGCCCGACACCACCGCCGCCCCCGTGGTGCCGTCGGCCGGCGGCGGGTCGGGGCCGGCGTTCACCCTGAAGGCCGGCGACGGGCGGGCCTACGCCAGCGCCATCCCGTTCACCAGCGGGGCGCCGGTGCCCGCCGGGCTGCAGTTCGTGCTCGTCATCGGCTCCGACGCCCGCCCCGGCCAGGACGTGCGCCGGGCCAACGGCGACTCCGTCCACCTGCTCGCCGTCAACCCCGCCACCATGGAGGGCACCGTGGTGGGGATCCCCCGCGACGCCTGGGTGGAGATCCCGGGGCGGGGCAACGGCAAGCTCACCAGCGCCCTGGCCAACGGCGGGCCGTCGCTGGTGGTGGACACCGTCCGGCGGCTCACCGGCCTGCCCGTCCACTACTACGTCGTCACCGGCTTCCAGGGGCTCACCTCCATGGTCGACGCCCTGGGGGGCGTGGACGTCCTGGTCAGCCGGCGCATGGCCGACCGGGCCTCGGGGGCGTTCTTCCAGCCCGGCTGGCACCACTTCGACGGCGCCCAGGCCCTCGCCTTCACCCGCAACCGCAACGACACGACCGCCGGCGACTTCGGCCGCTCCGAGAACCACGGCGTCCTCGTCCTCGCCGCCCTGGGCAAGATGCGGGCCGAGGTGGGCGACGACGCCGGCCTGCGCCGCTGGATCGAGGTGCTGGCGCGCCACGCCTCCCTCGACGTGGCCCCCGACCGGCTCCTGCCGCTGGCCGCCCTGGCCCGGCGGCTGGACCCCGCCCGGGTGCGCAACGTGGTGGTGCCCGGCCGCATCGGCACGGCGGGGCGGGCCTCGGTCGTCTACCTGAGCGCCGAGGCGGCCAACCTGTTCGCCGACCTGCGCGACGACGCCGTCGTCGGCGGGCCCGCCGCCGCTCCCGCCTCCGCCCCCACGACCGCTGCGACCGCGGCCCCCGAGACCACCGCCGCGCCGCCGGCCGAGACGACGACGTCGACCCAGCCGCCCGACGGCGGGCTCCCCCCCGTCACCCTCCTCCCCGGCGGGTGAGCGGGCAGACGGCCTCTCCAGGCGTGGGGCCCGGGAGCGGAATGCTCACGGCCAGGACTCTCGCAGGTCGGCTCACGGCCCAAGGTCAACGGAGCGGCTCGATCGGCACGAGCCTCGTGGGCGCCTGGGCGCGGTCCCGGTTGTCCTGCAGCTCCGATCGGCGCAGCTCGGCCACTCCCCGACCAGGCGGGCGGCGGTGCGGGGAAGCGAGCGGCCAGGAACGCCGCGTCGTCGATCCGCACGGCGGCTGGTGATCCTTCCAGTACACGTACACGACGATCCCGTAGAACTCGCTCAGCCGCGGCACGCCGCGCACACCACGAGGCGGCTGGGCGCCGGCCGGGAGGAGGTCACGCCCTCCATCGGCCGACGCGCTCCGCGCTCACCGCCCGGGCGAGCGCGCCCGCCGCACCTGTGCCGACCGGAGGGCGAGGCGCGTGAAGTACGCCGTGCGGGCTGCGGTAGCCCGACGCCGGCGCACCAGCGCCTACTTGAACCAGATGCGCTGGTAGTCCCGGCTCTGGGGGTGGAGGAGCAGGGCGACGAGGGCGATCTCGAACATGAGGTTGATGAGGCCGGTGGAGAAGATGCCGACGCCGAAGGCCAGCCGGACCAGGAAGGGCAGGAAGGCCATGGCCACGCCCAGCCCGTAGCCCCACTTCTGCTCGTTGGCGATCCCGTAGCCGGCGGCCACCGCCCCGCCGGCGAAGAGCACGAAGAACCCCGGGTAGACGCCCATCAACGAGTAGAGCACGTTGAAGAACGCCTCGGCGTAGAGGAGGAACACGCCGATCTGGAGTGTCTGGGGCTGACCGGGGTTCGTCCAACGCCGTGTTTCCATCGCCTCAGTCTGTCCCATCCGGGCGCCGGCGGGGAGGGACCGCCCCCGCCCCGGCCGCCGCCAGCTGGCCGCAGGCGGCGTCGATGCCGGTGCCCCGGTTGCGCCGCACGGTGGCGTTGACGCCCAGGGACCCCAGCAGGTCGCGGAAGGCCCGGACCCCGGCCGGGGGCGTCCCCCGCACCGGGTAGCCGGGCGTCGGGTTGAGCGGGATGAGGTTGACGTGGGCCCGCACCTCGCGGGCCAGCTCGGCCAGGCGGGCGGCGTCGCCCGCCCGGTCGTTGACGCCGGAGATCAGCGCCCACTCGAACGACAGGCGCCGGCCGGTGGCGTCCACCCACGCCCGGCACGCCTCCAGCACGGCGCCCAGCGGGTAGCGGCGGTTGACCGGCACCAGCTCGTCGCGCAGGGCGTCGTCGGCGGCGTGCAGCGACACGGCCAGGTTCACCGGCAGGGGCAGGCAGGCCAGGCGGCGGATGCCGGGGACGATGCCGATGGTGGAGATCGTCAGGTGGCGGGCCGACAGGCCCAGGTCGCCGTGCACGCGCTCCACCGCCGCCCACACCCGGTCGAGGTTGGCCAGGGGCTCGCCCATGCCCATGAACACCACGTTGGACAGCCGGCGCCCGCCGCGGCGGGCCTCGGCGCCCGCCCGCACCATCTGCTCGACGATCTCGCCGGTGGTCAGGTTGCGCTCGAAGCCCGCCTGCCCGGTGGCGCAGAACGAGCACGCCATGGCGCGGCCCGCCTGGCTGGAGACGCACACCGTGCTGCGGCCCGGGTAGTGCATGAGGACCGTCTCCACCCGGCGGCCGTCGCCCAGCGCCCACCGCCACTTCACCGTGTCGCCCCCGTCCGCCGCCACGGTTGCGTCCAGGCGGAGAGCCGGCGCCAGGGCCGCCTCGGCAGCCAGGCGGGCGCGCAGGGCGCGGGGCAGCGTGGTCAGCTCCCCCGGGTCGTCGCCCCGGCGCAGGCCCTCCCACACCTGGCGGGCGCGGAAGGCGGGCTCGTCGCCGAGCAGGGCGGCCAGCTCCTCGGCGGTCACGTCGTAGCGGGCCACGCCACCTACGCTATGGGCGCCATGGAGACCCGCCCGTCGCCGCCGCCCGACGGAGCGGCGGCCGCCGAGAGGGGCACCGGCCCCGGCGACCACGCCGCCGCCGAGC
>JBKHXC010000082.1:0-3073 GCA_046566225.1 Acidimicrobiia bacterium | reverse complement strand
CGGCCAGGGCGGGGGCGTCGTCGACCGCGGCCAGGCGGGGGCCGGCGGCGCGCCGGCGGGGCGGGCGGGCGGCCGAGCGGCGCAGCCGGGGGTCGGCCCACTCCTCCACCGCCGAGCCGACGAAGGCCAGCCCCAGGATCACGGCGGTGAGGGCCAGGCCGGGGGGCAGGACCCACCACTGCCAGGCGTCGGTGAGGAAGGCGCTGCGGGCGTTGGCGAAGTAGAGCATGGTGCCCCAGCTCACCCGGTTGGGATCGCCCAGCCCGAGGAAGGCCAGCGACGCCTCCAGCATCACCGCCACGTTGGCCGCCCGCACGAACTGGGCGGCGGCGAGGGGCGCGATGCGGGGGACGATGTGGCGGCCGATCACCCGGGGCCCGGAGGCGCCCATGGCGCGCGCCGCCACCACGTGGGCGTGCTCGCGGAGCTTGAGCACCTGGGACCGCAGGATGCGCGCCGGCCGGGCCCACAGCACGGTGGCGATCACGCCGATGGTGGTGCCCAGGCCCCGGCCGAAGAAGGCGGCCAGCACGATGACCAGCACCAGGAACGGGAAGCCGAGCATGAGGTCGACGATGCGCATGAGCACCGTCTCGGCCGGGCCCCGGTAGTAGCCGGCGACGACGGCCACCGCCACCCCCACCACCACGGCCAGGGCGGCGGCACCCAGGGCGATGACCAGCGACAGGCGGGCCCCGTGCACGAGCTGGGCGAACAGGTCCTGGCCCACGTCGTTGGTGCCCAGCGGGTGGGCGGGCGACGGCCGGGCGAAGGGCCGCCCGGCCGCCTCGGTGGGGCCGTACGGCGACAGCACGGGGGCGAGCACGGCGGCGGCGACGCACAGCCCGACGAGGGCGGCGCCGGCGGTGCCCAGCGTGCGCCCGATGCCGCCGGTGCCCGCCCGGCGGCGCCCGGTCCGGTCGGCCACCGGGGCGCCCGCCGGCCCCGGCCCGGCCGGCGCCGCCTCCGCCGCCCGGCCGGGGTCGGTGTCGGCCAGGGTCATCGGCCGGTCACGGCTGGTGGGCCCGCCGGACGCGGGGGTCGAGGTAGGGGTAGGCGAGGTCGTTGACCAGGTTGGCGACCACCACGGTTACGATGAGGAGCAGGAAGGCCCCCTGGAGCACCGGGTAGTCGCGGGCCAGCACCGACTCGTAGATCAGCCGCCCCAGCCCGGGGTAGGAGAACACCGTCTCCACCACGGCGGCCCCGCCCACCAGCGTCCCCAGCCCCACCAGGGCCACGGTGGACACGGGCAGGAGGGCGTTGCGGGCGGCGTGGCGGCGCACCTGGCGGTCGTCGAGCCCCTTGGCCTCGGCCATCAGCACGTAGTCCTCGGCCAGCTCGGAGACCAGCGCCGAGCGGGCGACGAGGTACATGGGCCCGAGGCCGGCGATGGTGAGCGTCGACACCGGGAGCACGGCCCGCTTCAGCACCTCCCCCACCGATCGCAGCCCGTCGGCGTCGGTGGGCGCCAGGGCGCCGTAGCTCGGGAACCAGCCCAGCCCCACGGAGAAGGCGAGGAGCAGCAGCATGCCGACGAAGAACGGCGGCAGGGCGTCGAGGAACATCATCCCCGCCATGGCCCCGGTGTCGGCCGACGTGCCCCGCCGCCACGCCGACCGGAAGCCCAGGGCGGCCCCGACCACCGTCGACAGCACCAGCGCGCTGCCGACCAGCAGCAGCGTCCAGCCCACCCGCTCGGCCAGCAGGTCGGTGACCGGCCGTCCGAAGCGGACCGACACCAGCAGGTCGCCGCGGGCGATGCCCGCCACGTAGTCGGCGAACTGCTCGGGCAGGGGGTCGTCCAGCCCGAAGCGGTCGAGGATCTCCTTCCGCTGCTCGGGCGTGAGGGCGCCGGCCTGCTCGGGAGGGAGCAGGTAGTCGATGGCGTCGCCGGGGGCCAGCCTGGGCAGGGCAAAGTTGAGGGCGATGGCGGCCGCCAGGACGGCCCCGTACTGCGCGACGGTGCGCAGGACGTGGCGGGCCACCGGCTACTCGTCCCCCACCGCCCGCCGCCGCCCACGGTTGCCGAGCACGCCGAAGACGACCAGGGCCGCCACCACGGCGAGGACGATGGGCACCACCGGCACCCCGCCCCCGCCGTCGTCGCCCGCCGCCGCCCCCTGGTCGGTGGCCGACGCCTGCTGCACGGACAGCTCCTCGTAGCCGGGGAGGAACGAGCGCTTGGTGAAGATGCCGTGGCCGGGGTCGGCCGCCCACCCGTCGTAGGCGGCCTGGCGGAAGGCGAACAGGCCGTCGGGGTAGTAGAGGACGATCACCGGCGCCTCGGCGGCCAGGATCTCCTGGGCCTCGGCCAGGAGTTGGCGCCGCTCGTCGTTCTCCTTCCCCGTGGCCTCCTCGACGATCCGGTCGAACTCCGGGTTGGTGTAGCCGGTGATGGCGCCGCCGAAGCCCTTGGGGCCCGGCGAGTGGAAGAAGTAGTACAGGCCGTCCGGGTCGACGTGGGCGTGCGCCTCCAGGCTGGACACGTAGGCGTCGTAGGGCGGGATGCCGCCCGGCGGGGCCTGGCGGCGGGTGCGGAGGGTGGCCGGGTCGAGCGGCTCGACGTTGAGCTTGACGCCCAGGGGCGCGATCTGGCCGGCGACGAGCTGCATGGCCCGGATGTCGGTGGGCTCGAACGACGACACCAGCACCGACAGCTCGAGGCGGGTGCCGTCGGGAGCCTTGCGGACGCCGTCGGGGTCCTTGGCGGTGTACCCGGCGTCGTCGAGCCGGGCGGCCGCCGCCGCCGGGTCGTGCTCGTGCTCGCCGCCGTCGACGGCCCAGGGCGAGTCGGGGTGCACGAAGCTGTCCCGCCCGGGGCGGCCGTGGCCGAGCAGGACGGTTTCCACCAGGGCCTGGTTGTCGATGCCGAGGCTGATCGCCTTGCGCACCTCGGGGTCCGACCAGGGCGCCTTGCGGGCGTTGAAGTACATCTGGATGGAGTCGAAGCGGGTGCTCTCGGCCACGCCGATCCCGTCGGCGCCGCGCAGCTCCTCGACCAGCTCGGGCGGCACGTTGCGCTCCACCATGTCCACGTCGCCGGTGCGCAGGGCGGTGTAGGCCGAGCCCG
>JBKHXC010000081.1:0-2087 GCA_046566225.1 Acidimicrobiia bacterium | reverse complement strand
AGGCTCGGGGAGGTGGGCCACCCGGTCGGTGAGCTCGGCGGCCCGCAGCACCAGGTCGTGGTGGTGGCCGCCGTCGTAGCCCCGGCGCAGGCCGCCCAGCTTGTCCAGCAGTGCCCGGCGCACCACCAGGAGGTGGCCGACGTAGTCACGCGACATGAGGAGGTCGGGGGACCAGTCGGGCTTGAAGAGCGGCTCCACCAGGCGCCCGTCCTGGCCGAGGGCGTCCTCGTCGGTGTAGAGCAGGTCGACGTCCGGGTCGGCCGCGGCGGCCAACGCCACCTCGGCCAGGGCGTGGGGCGGCAGCAGGTCGTGGTGGTCGAGGAACGCCACCAACGGGCCGGAGGCGTGCGCCAGGGCGGCGTTCGACGCCCCGGCCACACCCTCGGGCCCCGGCAGGCGGACCACGCGCACCCGGGGGTCCTCGTGGCCGTGGCGGTCGAGCACGGCCGCCGTCTCCCGTCGCGTCGAGGCGTCGTCGCCGACGCACAGCTCCCAGCGCCCGTAGAGCTGCGCCCGCACCGAGGCGACGGCCTCGTCCAGCCACGCCGGGTCGCTGTTGAACACGGGCATGACCACGCTGACGACCGGGCCGTCCCCCAGCGCCTCCACCCGCCGGGTGACGGCGGCCAGTCGCTCGGGCGTGGGGCCGAACCGCTCCCGCCACCGCCGGTACTGCTCGTCGCGCCCGTGCGGGGGCTCGTCGGCCGACGGGGGGGTGGCCGTCCCCAGCAGGGGCACGCGACGTGGGCGCAGCACCACCGGCGGCCCGTCGCCCTGAGCCATCGGGGCCTCGTCGAGGGGCGCCGCCCGCTCGGGGACGACGCCGACGTCGGCCAGGGCCCGTACCAGCGCCGTCCGGGCAGCGGTGCGCGACCGGGCCCCGAGCGCCACGTCCGCCAGGCGGCGGTGCGCCGCCTCCCAGGCCGACCGGTCGTCGTGGAGGCGGGCGGCGGCGGCGGCGGGGTCGGCCGCGGCGACCATCGGGGCGAGGCCGCGAAGCTCGCCTTCCAGGGCGGCGGGGCCGGCGGTGGCGAACGGCGTCCCGGCGTCGAGGGCGAGGGCGAGGGCGTCGCGTGCACCGGCGCCGTGGGGGTACGTCGCCAGGCACACCCGGGCCCTCCGGAACCACCGGGCGGGGTCGTCGCCGGCGGCCACCAACTGGACGTGGGGGCCGGCCAGCGCCTGGAGGCCGGGCGTCGGCTCGTCGGTCACCAGGCGAACGACCGCCGTGGGGTCGCGGGCGACCAGCCCGGGGAGGACCTCCCGCACGGCGTGGCGGGCGGCGTCCTCATGGGCGGCGACGACGTCGTGGCCCCAGGCGGCGAGCACGACGTAGCCGGAGCGGCCGGCGAAGCCCCGGTCGGGGCCGGTGGGGCGCCGGGCGGCGGCGGGCAGGACCGTGCAGGGGGTCCCCGGCGCGGCGCCGACCATCCAGTCGCGGTCGGCGCGGGAGGCGCACCACAGGGCGTCGAAGCTCGTCACCCGGCGGGCCAGCCGCTCCTCGGCCAGCCGGGCCACCAGCCGGAAGCCGTCCGCCTCGGCGGCCGGCGTGCCGGCGGCCTGCAGGCTGGCGAGGTCGCGGAAGGGCAGCGACGGCGGGTACAGCACCCGCCGGGCGGTGGGCTGGGTGCGGGAGAGGTGGTCCTCGATCCGCCCGGTGGCGCGCGGGTCGGTGGACACGACGTGGGTGAACCCGAGGGCGCGGGCGTCGAACCACGCCTCCCAGTCCTCCGGCCCGGCCGCGACCTCGACGCCGCGGGCCAGCAGGCGGGGGGCGCGGCGCCCGGCGTCGTGGCCGTCGGCGGCCAGGAGGGTCAGCCGGCAGTCGGGCCTGAGGGCGGCCAGGTCGCCCAGCAGGTCGTCGACCCGGCGCTCGTCGAGCGGCCCGTGGGCACGCGGCACGCACCGGGCGACGACCAGGATGCGCTCCGGACTGGCGGCGTCGGCGGCGGCGCCGGCGTGGTGGGGGAGGGGCTCGCCGGCCCGCCGGCGGCCGGCGGGCACCGAGGCGCCCCAACGGGCGGCGAGCAGCCGGCCCCCGGGCGAGGCGGCGGCCACCAGCGGGGAGGGCCCCGGCCGGGCCACGA
>JBKHXC010000080.1:0-20558 GCA_046566225.1 Acidimicrobiia bacterium | reverse complement strand
ACCTGGTGTCGCAGAACCTCGTGCACCAGCTCACCAGGCGCTGCGGGCGAAGGAGCTGTACAAGCGGGACAAGGACTACATCGTCGCCGACGGCGAGGTGAAGATCGTCGACGAGTTCACCGGGCGCATCCTCGACGGGCGGCGGTGGTCCGACGGCCTGCACCAGGCGGTGGAGGCCAAGGAGCGGGTGAAGATCAAGGAGGAGAACCACACCTGGGCCACGGTCACCCTCCAGAACTACTTCCGGCTGTACGGGAAGCTGGCCGGCATGACGGGCACGGCCGAGACCGAGGCGTCGGAGTTCGCCAACACCTACAGCCTGCCGGTGGTGCCCATCCCCACCCACCGGCCCATGGTGCGCAAGGACCTGGGCGACCTCATCTACAAGACGGAGGAGGCCAAGTTCGCCGCCGTGGTCGACGACGTCGCCGAGCGCCACGGCCGGGGCCAGCCCATCCTGATCGGCACGGCGTCGGTGGAGAAGTCCGAGGTCCTCTCCCGGCTGCTGGACCGGCGGGGCATCCCCCACGCCGTGCTCAACGCCAAGCAGCACGCCCGGGAGGCGCACGTCGTGGCCCAGGCCGGCCGCCTGGGCGGCGTCACCGTGGCCACCAACATGGCCGGCCGGGGCGTCGACATCCTCCTGGGCGGCAACCCCGAGGGCCTGGCCCGCAACGAGGTCGTCGCCCGGGGGGTGGACCCCGACAGCGAGGAGGGAGCCGCCCTGCTCGCCGACCTGGTCCCCAAGTTCGAGGCCGAGACGAAGGCCGAGGGCGACGAGGTGCGCGCCCTCGGCGGCCTGTACGTCCTGGGCAGCGAGCGCCACGAGAGCCGGCGCATCGACAACCAGCTCCGGGGACGGGCCGGCCGCCAGGGCGACCCGGGCGAGAGCCGGTTCTTCCTCTCCCTCGAGGACGAGCTGATGCGCCTCTTCGCCACCGGGGCCATGAGCTGGGTGATGGACCGGGCCCTGCCCGACGACGTGCCCATCGAGGCCAAGATGGTCACCAAGGCCATCGAGCGGGCGCAGAACACCGTCGAGCAGCGCAACGCCGAGATGCGCAAGAACACCTTGAAGTACGACGAGGTGATGAACGAACAGCGGAAGGTGATCTACGCCCGCCGCCGCCAGATCCTCGACGGGGCCGACCTGCGGGAGCGCACGCTGGAGATCCTGGCCGCCGCCGTGGCCGGCCTGGTGCAGGGCTACCTCGCCTCCGACTACCCCGAGGACTGGGACGTCGACGGCCTGCTCACCGAGGTGCGGCTGTACTACCCCACCAGGTTCACCGCCGACGAGCTGATGCAGGCGGTGACGCGCGAGCAGGTCGAGGAGGCCCTGCTGGCCGAGGCGGTGGCCCACTTCGAGCAGCGGGAGCGGGAGCTGCCCGGCGGGGCGCAGATGATGCGCGAGCTGGAGCGGTCGATCATGCTCCAGATCGTCGACCAGAAGTGGCGGGAGCACCTGGCCGAGATGGACTACCTCCGGGAGGGCATCAACCTGCGGGCCATGGGCCAGCAGGACCCCCTGGTGGCCTGGCAGCGCGAGGGCTACGACATGTTCGGCCAGATGATCGCCGGCATCGACGACGACTACGTGAAGTACGTGATGCACGTGGAGGTCCTGGTCGACCGGCCGGCCGAGCCCGACCTCGACCGGGCCAGCTACGTCGCCCCCGAGGACCCCGTCCAGGACCTGTCGGCGCCCGCCCCGGCCGGGGCGGCGGCGGCCGGGGCGCCCCCCGGGGGGGCGGCGCCCGAGCCGGCGGCCCGGGCCCCGGTGGTGAAGACGTCGGCGTTCGACAAGGTCGGGCGCAACCAGCCCTGCCCGTGCGGGAGCGGGACGAAGTTCAAGCTCTGCCACGGGCGCTAGCGCGGGAGCGGCGGCGTGCGTGACTTCAGCGGTGACCTGGCCGAGCTGGCCCAGCGGCTCGACGATGCCGAGCGCTACCTGGACCTGACCGGCAAGCGGGCCCGCCTGGCCGAGCTGGAGGTGGTCGTCGCCCGGCCCGACCTGTGGGAGGACGCCGAGCACGCCCGCCGGGTGAGCACCGAGTTCGGGCGGGTCTCCGACGACGTCAAGGTGCTCGACGGCCTCCGCCGCCGCCTCGACGACGCCCAGACGCTCTACGACCTGGCCGTGCAGGAGGCGGACGACAGCGTGGAGGCGGAGCTCAAGGCGCTGGCGGACGAGCTGGGCCGCGCCCTCGACGACCTGGACCTGCGCTCGCTGTTCACCGGCGACCACGACGAGGGCGACGCGGTGTGCGAGATCCACGCCGGCGAGGGGGGCACCGACGCCCAGGACTGGGCCGAGATGATGCTGCGGATGTACCTGCGGTGGGCCGAGCGGCGGGGCTTCTCCGTCGAGGTCGACGAGGTGACGGCCGGCCAGGAGGCCGGCATCCTGTCGGCCACCTTCATCGTCCGGGGCCGCTACGCCTACGGCCTGCTGTCGGGCGAGCGGGGCGTCCACCGCCTGTACCGCATCTCCCCCTTCGACGCCCAGGCCCGGCGCCAGACGTCCTACGCCGCCCTCGACCTCACCCCCTTCATGGAGGACGTCTCCGACGAGGTGGTCATCGACGAGAAGGACCTGCGGGTCGACACCTACCGGTCGTCGGGGGCCGGCGGCCAGCACGTCAACGTGACCGACTCGGCCGTGCGCCTGACCCACCTGCCCACCGGCATCGTGGTGTCGTGCCAGAACGAGCGCAGCCAGTTCCAGAACAAGGCCCGGGCCATGCAGATCCTGGCCGCCAAGCTGGCGGAGCGGGAGCGGGAGCAGCGGCGGGCCCGGCTCGAGGCCCTGGCCGGGCCCCAGAGCCGGGTGTCGCGCGCCGGCAGCTTCATCCGGGGCTACGTCCTCGCCCCCTACCAGAAGGTGACGGACGAGCGCACGGAGATGGAGACGGGCAACGTGCAGGCCGTGCTGGACGGCGACCTGGACCCGTTCATGGAGGCCTACCTCCGCTGGCGGCGCGCCCAGGCCTAGGCGCGTCGACGCACTAGCCTGAGCCCCCGACCGGGGCGCTGCCGCGCTCCCGCGGCCCCCCCATGATCAAGCTCGAGGACGTCACCAAGGCCTACCAGGGCACCACCGTCGCCCTGCGGGACTGCTCGGTCGACATCCAGAAGGGCGAGTTCGTCTTCCTCGTGGGACCGTCCGGGTCGGGCAAGTCCACCTTCCTGCGCCTCCTCACCAAGGAGGAGGACCCCGACGCCGGCCGCATCTGGGTGGCGGGCAAGGACATCGCCCACCTCAGCCACTGGAAGGTCCCCTACCTGCGCCGCAACATCGGCTGCATCTTCCAGGACTTCAAGCTGCTGCCCAACAAGACGGTCTACGAGAACGTGGCCTTCGCCCTGGAGGTCATCGGGCGGCCCAAGCACGTCGTGGCCTCCCAGGTCCCGCAGATCCTCGACCTGGTCGGCCTGGCCAAGAAGATGGGCAACAAGCCCAACGAGCTCTCGGGCGGCGAGCAGCAGCGGGTGTCGGTCGCCCGGGCCTTCGTGAACCGGCCGCTGATCCTGCTGGCCGACGAGCCGACCGGCAACCTCGACCCCAACACCACCATGGGCATCATGCGCCTGCTGGACCGGATCAACCGCACGGGCACCACGGTGGTGATGGCCACCCACGACCGGGGCATCGTGGACTCGATGCGGCGGCGGGTCATCGAGCTGGACCGGGGCACGGTGGTGCGCGACCAGGCCCGGGCGTGTACGGGTACGGCACGTGAGGCGCCCTCGCCCGTCGGCCGGCGCCGGCCCGGTGGCCGGCGAGCCGGGCACGGTGTCGGCCGCCTTCCTCCGCCGCCAGCTGGTCCTGGCCGGGGTGGCGGGGGCCGTCGTGCTGGTGGCCGTGGTGGGGGCGGGGTTCGCCATCGCCCAGGGGCGTGACGCGGCGGTCGCCGCCCTGCGCCCGGCGGCCGACGGCACCGGCGTCATCGCCGTGTCGCCCGCCGCCGAGTCGACCCGGGCGGCGACGTGGGTCGTCGGTGCCGCCCTGGTGGCGGTGGCCGCCGTGCTGACCGTGTCGTTGGACCACGCCTACCGCGTGGCCCGTTTCGCGGTGCTGGCCCGGCCGGGCCGCCCGAACCCCGAGGAGGCCGCCGGCGAGGCGGCCCAGGAGGAACCCCGAGCATGGCCCTGAGCCTCGACTACGTCGTGCGGGAGACGGCGAGCAACCTGCGGCGAAACCTGTTGATGACGGCGGCCGCCGTGCTGACCGTCGCCGTGTCGCTCTCCCTCGTGGGCGGCGCCCTGCTGCTCAAGCAGGGCGTCTCCCGGGCCAGCCTGCAGTGGCGGGGAGGCGTGGAGCTGTCGGTGTTCATGCTCCCCGACGCCACGCCCGAGCAGAGCCAGGCCGTCGAGCGCGAGCTCTCGCAGATGCCGGAGGTCAAGGAGTTCACCTACGTGGACCAGAACGCGGCGTTCGAGGAGTTCAAGCAGATGTTCGCCAACTCCCCGGACCTCGTCGAGAGCGTCACGCCCGCCGACCTGCCGCCGTCGTACCGGGTCGTGCCCAAGCAGGCGGAGTTCGTCGACGTGGTGGGCAGCCGGTTCCGGGACCGCCCCGGAGTCAAGGAGGTGGTGTTCGCCCGGGACGTGGTGGAGACCCTGCTCAAGGTCACCCGGGCCCTCCAGATCGGGATCGTCTCGGTGGCCGGCGTCCTGCTCCTGTCGGCCGTCCTGCTCATCCTCAACACCATCCAGATGGCGATCTTCGCCCGCCGCCGTGAGGTGGCGGTGATGAAGCTGGTGGGCGCCACCAACTGGTTCATCCGCATCCCGTTCATGCTGGAGGGGATGGTGCAGGGCATCGTGGGGGCGACCGCCGCGTTCGGCGTGGTGGCGGTGGTGCGCAACCTCCTGGCCGGGGCGGTGGGGGAGAACGAGCTGGGCATGCAGCTCCTGCCCGTGGCGAGCGACGTGGTGGGCACCGGGCTGTTCGTGATGTTCGCCGGCGCCGCCATCGGCACGGTGGGCTCGGCCTTCGCGGTGCGCCGCTTCCTCGACGTGTAGGCGCCCCTCCCGGCCGGGCCCGGCCGGCCCGGCCCACGGGCGCGCTCAAGGTCGCCGGCCCCGGGGCCGACTCCTCGGGGGATGTCCCGTCGCGCCGCCGCCGCCGTGCTCGCCGCGCTGGCGCTGGCCGGCCTCGCCGCGCCCTCGGGCGCCCAGGCCCCCGGCCAGCAGGCCGAGCGCCAGGCGGAGATCGACGCCCGGATCCGTACGCTCACCGCCGAGGTGTCCGAGGCCTCCGCCGAGGAGGCGGCGCTGCTGGCGTCCCTGGACGACGCCCGCCACCGACGGGCCGCCCTCGACGCCAGGGTGGCCCTCCTCGACCCCCAGGTCAGCCGGGCCGAGGCCGAGGCGGACGAGGCCGAGGCGGCGCTGGAGCAGGTCCAGTCCGACTTCGTCACCGCCCAGACCCGCCTGGCGCTGGAGAACGAGGCGCTGGCCGGCGAGCGGGACCGGCTCCGCCGCCGGGCGGTGGCCGCCTACATCGCCAACCCGCCCTCCCACGCCGCCGAGCTGGTGCTGCGGGCCAAGGACCTGCGCGACATCGCGGCGACGGCCGGCTACCTGGAGAGCGTCGTCGAGGTCCAGCGCCAGGCGGTTCGCCGCTACACCGCCCGCCGGGACGCCACCGACGCGCTGCGGGCCGTCGTCGAGGTCCAGAAGGACGCCGCCCGCCGCCAGCGCGACGTGGTGGTCAACCGCCTGTCCGACCTGGAGGGGCTGCGGGCCGAGCTGGCCGCCGTGCGGGGCGAGGCGGCGGCCGAGGAGGCCCGCCACGCCGACCTGCTGGAGCGGGTCCGCCAGCGCCGGGCCGAGTTCGAGGCGCAGATCGCCGCCCTGCGGGCGGAGTCGAAGGTGGTGGGCGCCCTGCTGCGGGGCCTCGCCGTCCCCGCCGGGACGGTGGCGGTGGCGCCCGGCCGGCTGGGGCTGCCCGTGGCCGGCTTCGCCGTCACGTCGCGGTTCGGGCCCCGCCTGCACCCCATCTTCCAGACCGTGCGGGACCACGACGGCGTGGACTTCGCCGCCCCCTCGGGCGTCCCCGTCCGCGCCGCCGCCGCCGGCACGGTGGTGGCGGCCGGTCCCCGGGGCGGGTACGGGAACGCCACCATCGTCGACCACGGCGGCGGCCTCGCCACCCTCTACGCCCACCAGAGCGAGCTGTTCGTCACCGCCGGGACCGTCGTGGCGGCCGGCCAGGTGATCGGGGCGGTCGGGTCCACCGGCTTCTCGACCGGTCCCCACCTGCACTTCGAGGTCAGGGTGGGCGGGGTGCCGGTGGACCCGCTCTCGTTCCTGGCGGCGGGGTAGGGCTCCGGCCTCCTTCGTCCCTCGCTGGCTCCGTTCGGTCGAGTCGGGCCGTGCGCCGGCGGGGGAGCGGCGGCCGTCCGGGGTAGGACCACCTCGTGGGAACGGCCGCCGACCTCATCCCGCCGTCGGCCTCGCTCGGCTCGCTGCGCGCCCTGGCCGCCTCGTGCACCGCCTGCCCGCTGCACCTGGTGGGGACCCGCACGGTGTTCGGGGCCGGCCCCCCGTCGGCGTCGGTGATGCTGGTGGGGGAGCAGCCCGGCGACCGCGAGGACCAGGCCGGGGAGCCGTTCGTGGGCCCGGCCGGCGCCCTGCTGGACGGGGCGTTGGCGGAGGCGGGGATCGATCGGTCCGACGCCTACGTCACCAACGTGGTCAAGCACTTCAAGTGGCGGCCGGCGGGCAAGCGGCGGATCCACCAGAAGCCCAACGCCGCCGAGGTCGCCGCCTGCCGGCCGTGGCTGGACCGCGAGATCGAGCTGGTCGACCCCCGGGTGGTGGTGCTCCTGGGTGCCACGGCCGCCCAGGCCCTGCTCGGGCGGTCGTTCCGGGTCAGCCGCTCGCGTGGGCAGTTCGTGGAGTGGGACCGCGAGCCGCTGGCGCTGGCCACCGTGCACCCGTCGTCGATCCTGCGGGCGCCCGACGACGCCAGCCGCCGCCGCGACCGGGCCGCCTTCGTGGCCGACCTGTCGGTCGTGGCCGCCGCCCTCGAGCCCGCCTCCTGACGGGTTTGCCGGCGCGTCCCGGTGGGCAACAACCCTGTATACCGGGAGTACCCCGGGGGCGCAAAAGACCTCAGAAGGAGGCAGATACATGGGTATCGGAGTCAGCGTGTTCCTCATCGCCGTCGGCGCCATCCTCGCCTTCGCCGTCGACGTGACGACCGAGGGCGTGAACCTCGACACGGTCGGCGTGATCCTGATGATCGTGGGCTCCATCGGCCTGCTGGCGTCGCTGCTGTTCTGGAGCAGCGTCAGCCCCTACGGGCGGGGCGGGCGCGACGAGGTCGTCGTGCGCGACCGCGAGGTCGTCTGACCCCCTCACCCCTCCCACCAGCCGCGCTGCCGCCCTCCCCGGGGCGGCATCGCCGCGTCCGGGCGCCCTTTGCCGGCGCAGGCGTCCCTCGCCCGGGAGCGGCCGATTGCGGTGGCCGGCCGCTCCCGGCGCGGTCTCGCCCCCTCCGGGCGGGGCCGAGGGCCACAGCGTGATTGCGTGGCCCGGATTGGGCGGATAGGAATGGCCCTTCGACGGCCGGGGCGCTCCCAATGACGACGTTCGTGACATCTCCGTAAGTGGTGCAACCGGCAGCCGGTGCGACCGCATCCCCTCAGCGGCCCCGATTGGGCGCGGCCGCCGCCCGCTCCCGCCCGGCACCACCACCCCGGCCGGCCCCGAAGGCGGCGGGGACGAGGTGAGCGCCACCCCGGGCTCCGCCGGCGGGGGCGGCGTCGTCCTGCCCGACCACGTCGTCCCGGCGCCCGGTCGCCCCCGCCGCCGCGACGGGGTGGTCGCCGCCTACGCGGTGACCATGCTCGTGCTCGTGTCCGTCAACTTCGCGCTGCCCCGGGCGCTGCCCGGCGATCCCGTCGACGCCCTCCTCGACGCCGGGTCCCCGACCCGGCTCCAGGACGAGGCCCTCCGGGCCGAGCTGGAGGAGCACTACGGGCTCGACCGCCCGGTGGCCGAGCAGTACCGGCGCCACCTGGCCGACCTGGTCCGCGGGGACATGGGGGTGTCGATCCGCTACCGCGTGTCGGTCGGCGACCTGCTGGCGGAGCGCCTCCCGTGGACGCTGCTGCTCGTCGCCACGTCGGTGTCGGTGGCGGTGGGCGTCGGCTGGCTGGCCGGCATCCACTCGGCGTGGCGGCGGGGCCGGCCCGCCGACCGCGGGCTCCTCGTCGTGTTCCTGGCCCTGAACAGCTTCCCCGTCTTCTTCGTCGCCTCCGCCGCCGTCTTCGTGCTGTCGGTGAAGCTCGGGTGGTTCCCCCTGGCCGGGGCCCGCACCCCGTTCCTCGACGACGCCGGGGTCGCGTGGCGGGTGGGCGACGTCGCCCACCACCTGGCCCTGCCGGCGGCGGTGCTGGCCGCCGGCTTCGTGACCAGCCAGTACCTCAACATGCGAGCCGGCATGGTCGGCGAGCTGGGCGCCGACCACCTCCTCGTGGGGCGGGCCAAGGGCCTCCCCGAGCGGTGGGTCAAGTACCGCTACGCCGCTCGCAACGCCCTGCTGCCGGCCGTCACCCTCACCGCCGTGCACGTCAGCTTCGCGGTGACCGCCGGCATCCTGGTCGAGACGGTCTTCGCCTACGAGGGCGTGGGCCGGCTGATCTTCGAGGCGGTGGCGTACCGCGACTACCCCACGCTCCAGGCCTGCTTCCTCGTGCTGAGCGTCCTGGTGGTCACCGCCAACTTCGTGGCCGACGCCCTCTACCGGCGCCTCGACCCTCGCACCGGTGCGCCGTGAGGGTCCTGCGGTCCCCGCTGGTGGTTGTCGGTGGAGGGCTCCTGGCCCTCCTGGCCCTGGCGGCGGCGCTGGCGCCGGTGATCGCCCCTTACGATCCCCGCGCCCTGGCCGGCGACTCCCTCCGGCCCCCGTCGGGCCGGCACCTCCTGGGCACCAACGACCTCGGCCAGGACGTCGCCTCCCAGATCCTGTGGGGAGCACGCACGTCGCTGACGATCGCGGTGGGCGCCGCCGGCCTCGCCGTCCTCGTCGGCAGCGCCGTGGGGATGACCGCCGGGCTTCTCGGCGGGGTGGCCGACCTGGTCGCCATGCGCGTCGTCGACGTGTTCCTGGCCGTCCCCCGGCTGCCGCTGCTCGTCCTGGTCGGGGCCCTGGTCGGCGCCGACCGGACCAGCCTGGTCCTGCTCATCGCCCTGCTGACGTGGCCGGTCGTCGCCCGGCTGCTCAGGAGCCGGATCCTCAGCCTGCGGTCGCGGGGCTTCGTGGCCGCCGCCCGCGGGTTCGGCGGCGGGCCCGCCTACGTCGTGCGCCGCCACCTCCTCCCCGCCGCCTTCCCGCTCGCGGCCAGCAGCTTCATCCTCATCGCCGGCAACGCCATCGTGCTCGAGGCGTCGCTGGCCTTCCTGGGGCTCTCCGACCCCACCGGGGTGAGCTGGGGCCTCATGCTGAACAAGGCGCTCCTGCACCCGGGGCTGTACTTCGTGGACGCCTGGACCTGGTGGGTCCTGCCCGCCGGCTTCGCCATCACCCTCACCGTGATGGGGTTCGCCTTCGTCGGGGTGGGGCTCGAGCCGGTGCTCAACCCCCGGTGGGCCAAGGGCCTCTAGAGGCCGCGACGCTCGCCGGCGCCGGCGCCGGCTCAGCGCAGCGTCCGCACCAGGAAGTCCGCCTACTTCGCCGCCGCCGCCCCACGGCGCCCGGCCGGCGCCCTCTTGGCGGCCGGCGCCTTCTTGGCGGCCGGCGCCTTCTTGGCGGCCGGCGGCCATACCCCCCGGGCCAGCTTGGGAGCGGCCGACGCGCTCATCACCGCGTCCTTGAAGCCCTTGAGCGGCGTGATCTTCGCCTTCTTCGACGCCTTCACCTTGACGGGGGCGCCGGTGGCCGGGTTGCGGGCCATGCGGGCCGGTCGGTCCACCCGGGCGAACTTGGCGAAGCCGGAGATGGTGACCTGCTCCCCCTTGGCGGCCACCGCCTCGATCACCTCGGTGGTGCCACGCAGGGCCGTGTCCACGTCCCGGGGGTCGAGGCCGGTGTGGGCGGCGACGGCGGTGACGAGCTCTTTGCGGTTCATCGATGGGCTCCCGTACTCGCGGCGAGGCCTTAGTGTGGACCGGCCACCGTGCCGGGTGGTGGATGGAGCGCCCGGCGTCGTCGGCGGGCGCAGGGAGCAGGCGTGGCGAGGGGCGCACGGCGGCTGGGCGACGGCGCACCGTCGCCCGGTTAGGTTGGCGCCCGTGGCGGAGGAGACGCTGCGCCAGGAGGAGGGGGTGCACGCGGGCCGGCTGCTGCCCGGCCGAACGGCCCGATCCGCCGACGTGGCGGCCGGTGCCCGTCCGGATGGCGCCGACCGGGCGAGCCCGGCGTGACGCCGGCCTCCCCGGCGCAGCAGCCGGGCGCCCCCCTCGCCGGGCGCAGCGGGGCGGCCGACCGGCCGGCCACGTCGGCCACGGTGCTGGTGGTCCACGGCCGCCGGCTGGTCGCCGACGTGGTGAGCCGGATCGTCGACGCCTCGGACGGCTTCTCGACGGTGGCGACGGCGGCCGGGGCCGAGGAGGCCCGCCATGCCGTGCGGGCTCACCATCCCGACCTGGTGGTGGTCGACGACGCGCTGGCTGGCGTGGACCTTCCCACCCTCGTCGTCGACCTGCGCTCGGTCGCCCCGTCGACGTCGGTCGTCGTGTTGACCGGCGCCCCGGCCGGACGGGCGGTCGTGCAGGCTCGCCGGGCGGGCGCCGGCGCCGTCCTGCACACCGCACGGCCGGTGGGGGACCTGGTCGCCGCGCTGCGCGCCGTGGCCGCGGGCGGCACCTGGTTCGCCGGCGACGGCATCGACGACCCTCCCCGCCTGGAGGACCTGGTCGTCCACTACCAGCCGGTGGTGGACCTGGAGGGCAGCGGCGTGGTCGAGGTGGAGGCGCTGGTCCGGTGGGACCACCCCGTCGTCGGCCTGCGGGGCCCCGCAGACTTCCTCCCCCAGGCGGAGCAGAGCGGGTTGATCGACGCCCTCGGCTGGCGCGTCCTGGCCACCGCCTGCCGGCAGGCCGCCGGCTGGCGGTGCTCCCTGCCCGAGGCCGAGGGCCTGGCGGTGGCGGTGAACGTGTCGCTCCAGCAGCTCGCCGGCCCCGACGTGGTGGACCGGGTGCAGGAGGCGCTCGACGGTGCCGCCCTGGCGCCCCACGCCCTGGTCCTGGAGCTGCGCGAGACCGCCCTGGCCGCCGCCGACGAGCAGGTGGTGCGGCGTCTGCACGCGGTGGCCGCCCTCGGCGTCCAGCTGCGGGTCGACGACTTCGGCACCGGGCAGTCCTCGTTGGTCCACCTGCGCCGCCTGCCCATCGGCGCCCTGAAGATCGACTACGAGCTCGTGAACGCCATGCTGGCCCGGCCCGACGCCGCCGACATCGTGGGCGCCATCGTCGCCCTCGCTCACGGGCTGGGGATGCGGTCGGTCGCCGAGGGCGTCGAGGACGGCCGGGAGGCGTCGTTGCTGCGGGCGCTGGGCTGCGAGCTCGGCCAGGGCTACGTGTGGTCGCGGCCCCTGGCGGCGGACGCCTTCGAGGCGTGGTACCGCGACCACCTGTGCTCGTTGGACCGTACGGGAGGGCCGGCACGGCGCGAGGACCGCGCCCGGGCCGGTGACGCCCGGGCGGCGCTCAAGTACGAGCACTGCGGCTGGTGCCACCTGCGCGGTGCGTACCTGGTGCCCGGCCGGCCCATCCTCCGCTGCAAGTACTGCCAGGCCTGCCTCGACGTGTCGGGGCTGCCCCCCCGGCGGCTGGCCGAGCACCTGGACGTCTACGCCCGCACGCTCCGGGGCCGGCGGACGGCCGGGCACCCGAGCAAGGAGCGGGCCTGCCCGGAGTGCGGCGTGGCAACGCCCGGGGACTGAAGCGGCCCCCGTGTCGTGCCGGCACCGTGGCGCCGGCAGGGGGCACTGTAGCCGCAGCGCCGAGCACTGCGCCTACTCGAGCGGCGCCGGCTCCTCGCCCGCGTCCCGCAGGTGGCGGGCCAGGTGGTTGTAGATGCCCCTGCGGTCGGCGGCAGGGACCTTGGCGCCCCCCCGAGCGCCGTTCAGGACGCCGATGCCGCTCCTGCACGCCCGCACGTTGGCCGGCCCCACGGCACCCCCCGACGCCACCTCGTGGTGGACGAACTTGTACGAGCCCTTGTTCTCGGGGTCGCCTTCGGCGTCGACCCAGGCGTATGCCCTCCGCAGGGTGCGGGCAGGAGCCCCGCCCAGCCTGGCCTCGGCGCCGGGTCCCGACCACATGGCGCTCGACGTCTCCGTCGAGTGGGAGCGGATCGGCCCTCCTGACGGCATGGCACTCCTTCCTTCCTCGTCGATGCCGCCGCCGGTCCCGCCGTCCCCAGCGGTGGGTGCGACGTTCTTCGCCGCAGTCGTACCACGTGGCCGGGACATTTGGCCCTTGGAATCGGTGCCGGCACCGTCTATCCATCTGTCAGGCAGCCTTGTTCGTCGGCAGACGGTGGTGGGCGGTGCCATGCCCCACCACCCTCGGCTCGACGGTTGATGTACGAAAGCGGCAGCTGTTGGCTCAAAGCCCCGGGCAGCAGCGGGGCGCGAAGGAGTGCGGCGAATGGGACCGAACGGGGCGGGGCGGCGGTGGGTGGCGCGTGCGGTCGCCGTGGCGGTCGTGCTGGCCGTCGACGTGGCGGCACCGGCCATGCCGGCATCGAGCGCTTTGCCGGACGAGGGCCCCGCCGTGCCGAACGAGCTGGTCGTCGGGTACCGGGCCGGGACCACGCCCGGCCAACGCGCCTCGGCGCGAGGCAGGGCCGACGCCGAGCTCCAGGAGCGGGTGGTCCGCTCCGCCACCGGCCGGGGCGAGGTCGAGCTGGTGCGCATCCCGGCGGGCGACGACCGGGCGACCGCGGCACGCCGGCTCCAGGCTGATCCGGCCGTCGCCTACGCCGAGCCCAACTGGGTCTACACCCACGCCGCCACCTCGACCGACCCGTACTACACCGACGGCTCGCTGTGGGGCATGTACGGCGACGCCACCTCCCCCGCCAACCAGTACGGCAGCCAGGCCGGCGAGGCGTGGGCGTCGGGCAAGACCGGGAGCAAGGGCGTCTACGTCGGTGTGATCGACGAGGGCATCCAGCTCGACCACCCCGACCTGGCCGGCCAGGTCTGGACCAACCCCCACGACCCCGCCGACGGCGTGGACAACGACGGGAACGGCTACGTGGACGACGTCCACGGGTGGGACTTCGACGGCAACGACAACACCATCTACGACGGCGGGACCAAGGGGAACCTCGACGACCACGGCACGCACGTCTCCGGCACCATCGCCGCCAAGGCCGACGCCTCCGGCGTGGTGGGGGTCAACTGGGACGTGACGCTGATCTCCGGCAAGTTCCTCGGCCGGCGAGGCGGCACGACCGCCGACGCCGTGAAGGCCGTGGACTACTTCACCGACCTCAAGGCCCGCCACGGCCTGAACGTGGTGGCGACCAACAACTCGTGGGGCGGCGGCGGGTACTCCCAGGCGCTGTACGACGCCATCGCCCGGGCCGACGCCGCCGGCATCCTCTTCGTCGCCGCCGCCGGCAACGGGGGGAGCGACGGGGTGGGGGACGACAACGACACCACCGCCAGCTACCCCTCGAACTACGTCCTGGCGAACGTGGTGGCCGTGGCCGCCATCGACAAGGCCGGCGCCCTCGCCTCCTTCTCGAACTACGGCGACACCACCGTGGACCTGGGCGCGCCGGGCGTGGGCGTGGCGTCGACGACGGCGTACAACACGTACTCGTCCTACAGCGGCACGTCGATGGCCACGCCCCACGTGACCGGTGCGGCGGCGCTCTACGCCGCCGCCAACCCCGGGTCCAGCGCGGCGGCGGTCAAGGGGGCCATCCTGTCGTCGGCGGTGCCCACCGCCTCCCTGGCCGGCAAGACGGTCACCGGCGGTCGCCTGGACGTGTCCGGCCTGGTGGGCGCCGGCTCGACGCCGTCCGACCCGGCACCGCCGTCGGCGCCGACGAACCTGTCGGCGACCGGTGGCGACGGCACCATCGACCTGGCCTGGGCCCCGCCGCTGAGCGACGGCGGCTCGCCTGTCACCGGGTACAACGTCTACCGCGACGCGTCGCACGTCGCCACCACGACCACGCTCTCCTACTCCGACGCCGTGGCGAACGGCACGACGCACACGTACCACGTGACGGCCGTCAACGAAGTCGGCGAAGGTCCGGCCTCGAACACCGCCACCGCCACCGCCGGGGCGGTCGCGGCCCGCAGCGTCACGGTGACGGCGGGGCCGAAGCGCAGGAACGTGACGGACGTGACGGTCACCTGGGTCGGCTTCGGGGGCACCTCCGTGGACGTGACGCGCAGCGGCAGCACCATCTCCACCGAGAACGACGGGACCCTGACCGAGACGTGGCGGGGTTCGGGGACCGTCACCTACACGGTCTGCGAGACCGGCAGCACCACCGCCTGCGCCACCGGCAGCACGACCATCTGACGCCGCCCGGCCGACCGAAGCGTCGCGGTCACCTGCCGGCGACGCTCTTCCGCCGGGATCGTCGTCGAGCGGGCGCCACCGCCGGCTCCTACCGGCCCTTGGAGGAGCCGGAGCCGGCGGCCACCCCGAGCAGCTCCTTGGCCCGGTCGGTGACGGGGTGGACGACGGACGGCACCGGGCCGTCGCGTCGCACCGGCGCCCGGCGGCGCACCGGCCCCGCCGCCCGGTCGCCCTGGCGGGCGGTGGCGCGCCGGCGGGGGACCTCGGCGAGGAGCGCGTCGATCTCCTCGCCCTCCAGCGTCTCGACCTCGACCAGGCGGGTGGCCAGCAGGTCGAGGTGACGGCGGTGCCCGGTCAGGACGGAGGCGGCGGCGGCGTGGGCCGAGGCGACGAGGCGGCGGACCTCGGCGCCGACCGATTCCTCGCCGACCCCCTGCCCGCCGATGCCGAACCGCTCCAGCTCCGGCCCCACGGCCACCGGCCCGACCCGGTCGCTCATGCCGTAGGCGGCCACCATCCGGGTGGCGAGCGCGGTGGCCGCCCGCAGGTCGTTCTCGGCGCCGGTGGTGGGATCGCCGAAGACGACCTCCTCGGCCACCCGCCCGGCGAGCAGGACGGCGAGCTGCGCCTCCAGCTCGCTGCGCGCCAGCAGGGCCCGGTCCTCGACGGGCACGGCCAGTGTGTGGCCGTGGGAGGCGCCGCGGGCGACCACCGAGATGCGGCGCAGCTCGTGGCCGCCGGCGAGGCACCACCCCACCAGGGCGTGGCCGGCCTCGTGGTAGGCCACGACCTGCTTCTCCGCCCCGGTCAGCACGTGGCTCGGCCGTCGCGGCCCGGTCAGCAGCCGGTCGATGGCCTCCTCGAGCTCCTCGTGGCCGAGGCCCGCCTTCCCCTGCCGGCCGGCGAGGAGGGCGGCCTCGTTCAGCACGTTGGCGAGGTCCGCACCCGTGAAGCCGGCGGTGCGGTGCGCGATCGACTCCAGGTCGGCCGACGGACCGAGGGGCTTGTTCCGGCTGTGGACCGCCAGGATGGCCTGGCGCCCCCGCAGGTCGGGGGCAGTCACGACCAGGCGCCGGTCGAACCGCCCGGGCCGGAGCAGGGCGGGGTCGAGCACGTCCGGGCGGTTCGTGGCGCCGACCACCAGGACGCCGTCGCACGGGTCGAAGCCGTCCATCTCCACCAGGAGCTGGTTGAGCGTGCTCTCCCGCTCCTCGGTGCCGCCGGCGGCATGGGGCGCCCGGGTGCGGCCGATGGCGTCGAGCTCGTCGATCAGGATGATCGACGGCGCCTGCTTGCGGGCCTGGGCGAAGAGCTTCTTGATGCGGGCCGCGCCCACGCCCACGTAGACCTCGACCAGGCCGGCGGCGGACACCACCTGGAACGGGACGCCCGCCTCCCCGGCCAGCGCCTTGGTGAGCAGCGTCTTGCCGGTGCCGGGCGGGCCGACCAGCAGGATGCCCTTGGGCAGCGTGGCCCCCAGGCGGACGAAGCGCTCAGGGGCGGTCAGGTAGTCCTTCACCTCGCGGAGCTCCTCGACGGCCTCGTCGAGGCCCGCCACGTCGGCGAAGGTGACGGTGGGCACGGCCAGCTCGTCGCCCGCCGGGCGGACCGGATCCACCCGGTCGGCGTCGCTGCCGGGCGCCCCGGTGACCCCGGCGGCGACGGGCTGGCCCCGGCGATCGCGTTGGCCGGCGGCCCGGCGAATGAACCACACGCCCCAGGCCCCGCACCCCACGACCGAGAGGAGCGACAGGGCGAACAGCGGCTCGCTCAGGTAGCGGGAGACCTCGCGCATGGGGACCGCCTTGGGGGGAGGAGGAAGGGTCGGCCGGGATACGGTCTCGTGCGCCGCGGCGGATGAACATCGAGCGTGGGGGCCCGTCGCACGTGCTCCCACGACTCCCGGGCGACAGGGGGCGCCGGTCGCCCGTCGCGCCAACGGTGCCCGCCGCGACGGCATCGCGATCCGGGTGAAGCCGCCCCGCCGGACATCCGGTTCCCCGCCTGCTCCGTAGGAACCACATGGCCCGGACGAGCAGTCGTCGCGCCGGGCGCGGCCGGGGAGCGGTCGGGGGGCAGGGACCGGCCGCCATGGGGCCGAGCTGTGGACACCCGAACGAGCGAGAGGAGCACGCAACGTGCCGAGATTCACGAACGCGGCGTCATCGCCGGCTGCGAACCGGGGGCGTCGGCCTCGGCGGATGCGAGCACGCAACCTGCTGGCGGCCGCCGGAGCCGTGACCATCGCCGCCGGCGGCTCGTCGACGCTGGTGGGCGCCGGCGTCGGGAGCGCGTCCAGCCACCGTGAGGCGCCGCTGATCGCCGGTGACCCGAGGGCCGACAACACCGACGTGTACGCCTTCGTCAGCCCCGACAAGCCCGACACGGTCTCCCTGGTCGGCAACTGGATCCCGTTCGAGGAGCCCAACGGCGGGCCGACCTTCTATCCGTTCGCCACCGACGCCAAGTACAACTTCAACATCGACAACGACGGCGACGCCGTCGCCGACGTCGTGTACACGTGGCAGTTCCAGAACACCGTCCGCGACGACACCGGGCACTTCCTCTACAACACCGGGCCGGTCAACAAGCTGACCGACGAGACGCTCAACTTCTTCCAGACCTACGAGCTGACCCGCACGGCCGGCGGCGAGACGAAGAGCATCGTGAAGGACGCCCTGGTGGCGCCGTCGAACGTGGGGCCGGCGTCCATGCCCGACTACGCGGCGCTCCGCCAGGAGGCCATCCGGACGGTGGGCGACCTGACGACCTTCGCCGGCCAGGCCGACGACTCGTTCTTCCTCGACCTGCGGGTGTTCGACCTGCTCTACGGCACGAACCTCGAGGAGACGGGCCAGGACACGCTGTCGGGCTTCAACGTGAACACCATCGCCCTCCAGGTGCCCAAGTCCGACCTGGCGGCCAAGGGCGATCCCGAGGGCAACCCGGTGATCGGCGTGTGGAGCACCACCCTGCGCAAGGGCGCCTCGGTGTTCTCGTCGGCCGAGGGTGCGGCGACCGCCGACGGCTTCGTCCAGGTGTCGCGGCTGGGCAACCCGCTGGTCAACGAGGTGGTCGTGCCCCTCAAGTTCAAGGACGCCTTCAACGGCCTCACGCCCGACAAGGACGCCACGGTGCAGCCGGTGGTCGACAAGGTCCTGGACCCGATCGTGCCCAAGCTGGTGGAGCAGATCTACGGCGTCCCGGCGCCGGCCACCCCCCGGAACGACCTGTTCGAGATCTTCCTCACCGGCATCTGCAAGGAGTGCGCGGGGCCCGACGGCAACGTCGCCCTGCCGATCGACCTGAACTCGCAGATGCTGAACAAGGACGGCAAGAAGGGCGCCGACTTCCGGCCCTCCGAGATGCTGCGGCTCAACATGTCGATCGCCCCGACCGCCAACCCCAACCGCCTGGGCGTCCTGGCCGAGGACCTGGCCGGGTTCCCCAACGGACGGCGCCTCGGCGACGACGTGGTCGACATCGCGCTCCAGGCCGTGGAGGGTGCCGCCCAGTCCGGGAAGCTCGTCGAGGCGCTCGCCGCCGGTGACGGCGTGAACCAGAACGACGTGGCCTTCGGCCGCACCTTCCCCTACGTGGCCCTGCCCCACAACTCGGCCGCCAACCTGGCCGGCGGGCGCCCGAACGCCAACGCCTCCGAGACGGCCCGTGGAGGGGCCGGGGGGTCGGCTTCGCCGGGTGCCCCCACCGAGGTCCAGGGCGCCCAGGTGACCCGCGACTCGTCGCAGGCCGCCGCGCCGGCGGGGGGCGTGGGCGCCGGAGGCGGTGGCGCCGCCGGCCGGCTCCCGGTGCTGCCCATCACCGGGGCGGTCGGCGGGCTGATGCTCGCCGCCGCCGGCGTCATGACCCTCCGCAAGCGCCCGTCCCCCGGCTGAGCGATGGCTGGCAGCGGTCCGGCCGCCTGGTGGCATCGCGCCGCCGGGCGGACGGCTGTCCTCCGCGCGCTGGTCGTCGTGAACGTCTTCGTCGGGCTCCAGGGAGCCGGCGCGGTGGCCTACGCGGCGATCAGCGGGCCCGAGCCGGTGCAGGTCGGCCGGCTCGGCGGGTCCGCGCTCCGGGCCCCGGTCGCCGCCCGGCCTCCGGCCGGCCCCCAGCCCGCCCCGGTGGCCATCGACATCCCGAGCATCGACGTCCACTCCGACCTCGTGACGCTCGACGTCGACCCCACCGGGATGCTCGAGGTGCCGGAGGACTTCGACCTCGCCGGGTGGTGGGCGGCCGGGCCCGCGCCCGGGGCCGACGGGGCGGCGGTGGTGGTCGGCCACCTCGACTCCCACCGGGGCCCGGCGGTGTTCTTCCGGGTGCCGACCCTGGAGCCGGGGGAGGCGATCGAGGTGCGCCGCGCCGACGGCTCGACGGCCGTGTTCGTGGTGGACGCGGTGCGCCAGTACCCGAAGGACTCGCTCCCCACGCGGGAGATCTACGGGCCGACGCCCGCCCCCGAGCTGCGCCTGATCACCTGCGGCGGCCGGTTCGACCGGCGCACCAGGTCCTACGAGGACAACATCGTGGTGTTCGCCCACCAGCAGGAGCCGGGCGAGGCGGGACCGGCGTCGTGAGGCGGGCCGCCGGGATGTCCTCGCTGGTGGCCGGCCTGGCCGTCGCCATCTTCGCCGTCGGCGCCCTGGCCACGGTGGAGCCCCGCGTCGGTGACGGGCGGGACGGGACGGGCGCGGCGGCCGTCATCGTCCGGCCGGGGGACGTGGCGGCGCTCCAGGAGCGACTCCGGCAGGTGCCGAACGACGACGTCACGTGGGCGGCGCTGGGGATGGCGTACGTCGAGAGGGCGAAGGCGACCGCCAACCCCGAGCTCTACCCCAAGGCGGAAGGGGCGCTGCGGAAGTCGCTGGAGCTGCGGGAGGACGACAACTTCGCCGCCGCCGCCGGCATGGCGTCGCTGGCCAACGCCCGCCACGACTTCGCCGCCGCCAGGCAGTGGTCGCTCGACGGCCTGGCCGTCAACCCGGCGAGCTCCACGCTGCACGGCACCCTCGCCGACGCGGCTACCCAGCTGGGCCGCTACCAGGAGGCCTGGGAGGCCACCCAGCGCATGGTCGACCTCAGCCCCGACGCCGCCTCGCTGTCCCGGGTGTCCTACAGCTGGGAGCTGCGCGGCGACCTCGACCGGGCCCGGGCGCTGATGGAGCGGACCCTCGAGAGCGCCCTGGACCCCGCGCAGGAGGCCTTCGCCCGCTACCACCTGGGGGGCCTGGCCCTCGTGTCCGGCGACCCGGCCGCCGCCCTCGCCCACTACGAGGCGGGGCTGGCCGCCGATCCGTCCTATGCCGCGCTGCTCGAGGGCCGGGCCAGGGCCCACCTGGCGCTGGGCCGGGCCGGCGCCGCCGTGGCGGACATGGCCGAGGTGGTGACCCGCCTGCCCGAGCCGGCCCATGTCCTGTTCCACGGGGAGCTGCTGGAGTCGCTCGGCCGCATGGAGGAGGCCGAGCAGCAGTACGACCTGTTCTGGTTGGAGCAGCGCCTGTTCGAGGCGAACGGCGTCGTCGTCGACGTGGAGTCGGCCCTGTTCGAGGCGGACCACGGCGACCCGGCTCGGGCCGTCGAGCTGGCCGAGACGGGGCGGCGGACGCGCCCGTTCATCGAGATGGAGGCGGCCTACGCGTGGGCGCTGCACCGGGCGGGGCGGAACGAGGAGGCGGCCGCCGCCATCGGGCGGGCCCGCTCGCTCGGGACGAGGAACCCGCTGTTCGAGTTCCGCGCCGGGGTCATCGAGCGCGCCCTGGGCGACCTCGAGGCGGCGCGCGCCCACCTCGGCGCCGCCCTCGCCATGAACCCCGCCTTCCATCCCATCCATGCCCCGGCGGCACGCGCCGCTCTGGCCGAGATGGCCGGCGCATGAGGCGCCTGGCGCTCGCCGCCCTGGGCGCCGGCGCGGTGCTGGCCCTCCCCGTCGTGGCGGCGGCACCGGCGTCGGCCCACCCCCTCGGCAACTTCACCGTCAACCACTACAACGGCCTGCGCTTCGAGCCGTCGCGCGTCGTCGACGACGCGGTCGTCGACTGGGCGGAGAT
>JBKHXC010000079.1:0-1807 GCA_046566225.1 Acidimicrobiia bacterium | reverse complement strand
GAACAGGGTGGCGCAGCCCAGCTCGAGCAGCGGGTACCGGGCGCTGATGCGGGTCGAGCACGCCCGGCACCGCCTGCGGAGCAGCACCCAGGAGATGACCGGGACGTTGTCGCGGTTGGCCAGCCGGGTGTTGCACGAGGGGCAGTGCGAGCGCGGGTGCGCGATCGACTCCTTGCGGGGCACGCGCCAGACCAGGACGCTGAGGAACGACCCCACGGCCAGGCCGAGGACGGCGCAGGCGACGACCAGCAAGACGGTCACGGACGGGGCTGCCGGAGCGGCACGGTCACCACGGGTACGAGGAGATGGCCTGCCACTGCTCGGCCGTGGTCTCCTGCCACACCCAGAAGGCGACGCCGGTCGCCCCCGCCCGGCGGGCCTCGTGGAGGAACCGCAGGGTCTCCGGGCCCGTGGGGTTGCCGGGGCGGCCGCCGTCGCGCCCCATGTTGTACGACTGGCCGGCAGGCACCACCGGCAGCCCGAAGGTGGCGAGGCGGCGCACCGCCCGCTCCACGTCGGCGCCGGGCTCCCGGCAGCCCCAGTACACCATCGGCGCCATGGCGTCGGCGTAGGACGCCACGACCCGGTACGGGTACGAGGCCCACCACTCGTCGGTGGGGTTGTAGACGGTGGCGACCAGCGGTCGGCCGGCGAGCCCGCGGCGGGCGAGGCCCAGGTAGGTGGCGATGCGCTTCTCGGTGACCACCACGCCCTCGCTGGCCGTCTCGAGGTCGGGGCTGTAGGCGTCGAGCCGGTGGCCGTCCTTCTGCCAGGCCAGCACCTGGGCGGTCCACGCCGCGTCGGCGACCGGGTCACCGAGGAAGGGGAAGCCCCAGCCCACCACCTTGAGGCCCTCGCGGTGGGCCAGGGGCACCAGGGCGTCGAGGTACTTGCCGCCGTAGAAGCCGCTCTTCGAGTCGGCCACGCGCACCCACAGGCTCGACAGACCCGCCGCCTTGGCTCGTCGCACGACGGCACCCAGGTCGCCGCCCTCGGTGCGACCCCACTGCCAGGTCCACATGCCCCGGCCGGCGACCACCGAGGTGTCGGCGGTCCGGTTGGCGGGCGGCGGCAGCGGCGCCGGGACCTGGTCCTCGGGGACCAGGGTGAGGCCCTTGGGCAGGCCGGGGGGCGGCTTGGGCGGGCGGGGGGGCCGGACCGGGAGCGGGCAGCCGGGCTGGGCGACAGGGCCGGCCGGGACGCCGGCGGGGGCGGCGCCCGCCGCCGGCGGGGTCCCCGCCGCCACCGGTGGCGCCTGGGGCACCGCGGGGCCCGGCTCGGCCTCCGGGCTGATGCTGGCCGGCGCCGGGGCGGGCGCGGCCAGATCGGACGCGGGCGCGGCCTCCTTGCCCACGGGCGGCGCCGACGGCTTCGGCTGGCTGGCGCCGGCCAGCCCGCCCGTGAGGACCAGCAGGAGGGCGGCGAGGGCCGCTGAGCGGAGGCTCGGGGTTCGTCGCACGGCGGGAAGGCAGGGTAGGGGCTCCCGGCGACCCAGAGCCACCGCCCGGCCAGCAGGCTGCGGCGGCCGGCTGGGGGTGACGGCCCGGCACCGGCGCGTCACGCGGGGGCCGGACCAGTCGCCGGCCGGGCAGCCGGATCAGCGGCGGTCGCGCCAGATCCCTCGCTCGAGGTCCTCGACGGTGTCCACGTCGGCCGGGTCGCCGGCGCACGGCACCCGGACGACGAGGTCGGCGCGCTCCCACACCCCCGACGGGGTCTCCTGCTCGCCGATCGACGGCAGGTGGGGCCACACCTCCGACCCGAGCCGCACCGGGTTGCCCAGCCGCCCCCCGTAGGTGGCGACGGC
>JBKHXC010000078.1:0-5942 GCA_046566225.1 Acidimicrobiia bacterium | reverse complement strand
CTCAGCGCCCCGGCGGCGAAGGCGGCGGCGGCCGCCGGCAGCTCGCCCAGGGCCCGGGCCAGGGCCACCAGGCGCCGGGCCCGGCCCGAGGTCACCCCGCAGCGCAGGGCCACCCACTGCTCGGGGGCCACGATGCCCTCGCCCTGCCAGCGCGTGGGGTCCTCCAGCGCCTCGGCGATGGCCGCCACCACCTCGGCGGTGGCGGCGTTGAGGAGGCCCATGGCCGCGCACAGGCGCACCTCGGGGCCGTCGCAGCGGACCTCGATCTCGCCCGCCTCCCGTTCCAGCACGCCGATGCCCACGGGTCCATTGTACCGAACGCACGTTCGCCAGTCCAGGGCATTTACCGAAAATGAGGCCCCATCCGGTGGGCCTCATGTACCACAGGGCGGAACCGCAGGCGGCACCGCCGGCCCCGGCCCCTCAGCACCGGCCGGCCCCTCGCCGGCCCCTCACCAGGACAGCGGGCCCTCACCAACCGGCAGCTCCCGGCCGGGGTCGAGCTCGTCGTCGCGCCGGCGGCGCTCGGCGGCGGCCAGGACGTCCTCGCCGTCGACGATGGTGTAGGCGTAGCCCTGCTCGGCCAGGAAGCGCTGGCGGGAGGCGGCGAAGGCCTGGTCGTTGGTGTCGCGGGCCACGATGGTGAAGAAGTGGGCCTGGCGGCCGTCGGCCTTGGGGCGCAGGATGCGGCCCAGGCGCTGGGCCTCCTCCTGGCGGCTCCCGAACGTGCCCGACACCTGGATGGCCACCGACGCCTCGGGCAGGTCGATGGAGAAGTTGGCCACCTTGGAGACGACCAGGACGGGCGCGGCGCCGGCGCAGAACTCCTCGTAGAGGCGCTGGCGGTCGCGGGTGGGGGTCTTGCCGGTGATCACCGGCGCCCCCAGCCGGGCGGCGATGGCGTCGAGCTGGTCGAGGTACTGGCCGATGACGAGGGTGGGCTCGCCCCGGCGCACCGCCGCCTCGCACAGCGCCGCCACCACGGCGAGCTTGGAGCGGGCGGTGGCGCCGGTGCGGTAGCGGTCCTCGGTCTCGGCCAGGGCGTAGGCGAGCCGCTCCTCGTCGGCGAGGGTGACCCGCACCTCGGTGCAGCGGGCGGGGGCGATCCAGCCCTGGGCCTCGATGTCGCGCCAGGGGGCGTCGTAGCGCTTGGGCCCGATGAGGGAGAAGACGTCGCCCTCCCGGCCGTCCTCCCGCACCAGGGTGGCGGTGAGCCCCAGCCGGCGCCGGCTCTGGATCTCGGCCGTCATGCGGAACACCGGCGCCGGCAGCAGGTGGACCTCGTCGTAGACGATGAGCCCCCAGTCCTCCCCCGAGAGCAGCTCCAGGTGGGGGAGGGCGCCCTTGCGCCGGCTGATGAGGATCTGGTAGGTGGCGATGGTGACGGGCCGGATCTCCTTGCGCTCCCCCGAGTACTCGCCCACCTCGTCGGCGGTGAGGGTGGTGCGGGCCAGCAGCTCCCGGCGCCACTGGCGGGCGGCGACGACGTTGGTGACCAGCACCAGGGTGCGGGCGCCGGTGCGGGCCATGGCCGCCAGCCCCACCAGGGTCTTGCCGGCGCCGCAGGGCAGCACGACCACGCCGCTGCCCGCCGCCGCGAAGGCGTCCACCGCCTCCTCCTGGTAGGCCCGCAGGGTGAAGCCGGCGTCGCCCCGCAGGGCGATGGCGTGCGCCGCGCCGTCGACGTGGCCGGCCCGGTCGTCGGCCGGCCAGCCGGCCTTGAGCAGCGCCTGCTTGAGCCGGCCCCGCTCGCCGCGGGGCACGGACACGGTGTCGGCGTCGATGCGGGGGCCGACGAGGGGCGCCACCGCCCTGGCCCGCAGGACCTCCTCGAGCACGGCGAGGTCGGTGGAGCGCAGCACCAGCCCGTGGACGGGGTGCACCTCGAGGACCAGGCGCCCGTAGCGCTGCATCACCTCGGCCACGTCGACCAGCAGCGACTGGGGCACGGCGTAGCGCGACCAGCGGAGGAGGGCGTCGACCACCGTCTCGGCGTCGACGCCGGCGGCCCGGGCGTTCCACAGGCCGAGGGAGGTGACCCGGTAGGTGTGCACGTGCTCCGGCGAGCGCTCCAGCTCGGCGAAGGGGGCGATCTGGGCCCGGCAGGCGGCGGCGTCGGGGTGGTCGACGTCGAGGAGCAGGGTGCGGTCGGACTGCACGATCAGGGGCCCGTCGGTGGCGTTCACAGGAGCTGCTCCTCCTCGGCTTCGGTGAGCACTCGGGCCCAGTCGACCCGCTGCAGGTTGAGGGTCCGGCATTCGAAGGCGGGGACGACCGAGGCGATGACGCCGTCGGTCGAGACGTGGTGGACGACCACGTTGAGCTGGGCGCCGGCCCCCTTGGCGTTGCGGTAGGAGATCCGCACGGCCCACATCTCGCCGCACGCCTCCTCGAGCAGCCGGCGGATGGCGGCCGGGTCCTTGGCGATGGCGGTGGGACGATCGTCGCCCACGAACAGCTCCGGCGCGGGCGGGGGCGGCGGCAGCGGGGAGGCCGGCTTCGCGGCCCGGCCGCTCTTCGCCGCCCGTCCGTCGGCCTTCGCCCCACCGTTGGCGGCCGCCCCCCGGCCGGCGCCCTCGCGCAGCCTCGCCACCAGGGCGGCGACGTCGGCCGCCGGCCGGACCGGGCCGACCCCCGTGCGGCGGGCCGGCGCCCGGGCGGTGGCCGGCCTGGTCACCACCAGGGCGCCGCCGGCGTCCTCCTCGACGGGGAGGTACCCGGCGGCGCGCAGGGTGGCGAGCACCTCGGCCGGCTCGGCGTCGCTGACCAGCACGGTGGGGGCCAGGAGGCGCAGGCCCAGCTTGGCGGCGGCCCGGGCCCGGGACAACTCGCTCAGCAGGGCGACGTCGTCGGAGCGCAGGTAGGAGCGGACGGCCGCCACCCGGAGCCGCCCGTGCCGCCGGCCCACGTCGGCGACCAGGTAGGCCAGGGCCTGGGGCACGCCGCGGGTGGCGTGGCGCTGGAGGAAGCCGGACACGTCGTCCTGGGAGCGCCCGGCGTCGAAGGCGCGGCGCAGCGACTGCTCGCCGAAGCGGTAGACGGTGGCCGCCCCCCGCGACTCCACGTCGGCCATGAGCTCGAGCTCCCGGGCCACCGCCGGCGCCAGGGCGCCGGCGGCCACCGCGGTCAGGTCGGCCTGGAGGACGAAGTCGGCCACCGGCGCCGGCGCCCGCTCGGCCAGGGCGGCCCGGGCGGCGGCCACGTCGCCGGCGGCGACCAGCCGGCCGGCGGTGGTGAGCGCCCCGTGGGCCCACAGGCCGAGCAGCCCGCACTCCTCGACGGCCCAGGCGGCCAGCGTCGGCGGCGACGCCGGGCCCGTGGCCCACCGCCCGGGCGAGGACCATTGCGCCCGCTCGGCCACCGCCTCGGGGGCGGCGGCGGCCGTGCCCGGCGCCAGCGACGCCATGGCGTCGAGCACGGCCCGGCGCTGGTGGGCGGCGTCGGGGTCGGGGGCGTCGGTCAGCAGGGCGGGGATGGGCTTGCCCCGGTGGTCGGCGGCACCGGCCAGGCTGGAATGGAAGTCGGCCGCCAGCCACCCGGCGACCAGCGCCGCCCAGCGGGGGACGGGGTCCAGGGCGAGCCACTCGTCGAACGCGGCCGTGGGCAGGGCGGTGCCGGCGGCCCGGTCGACCCAGGCCAGCCCGGCAGCCGCCGCCAGGTCGATCAGCCGGGCCGTGTCGCGCTCGGGCCGCTCGATGGACCGGGCGGCCCGGCGCAGCTCGCGCACCCCGACGCCGCCGTCCTTGAGCAGGGCGGCGGGCTGGGCCGCCCAGCCCTCGAGCAGCGAGGCCAGGTCGGCGACGAGGTCGAGGGCCTGCTGGGCGCCGGCGGCGTCGACCGCCTCCGGGTCCACCGGCACCGCCGGCACGGCCGGGGCGGAGGGGGAGAAGTCGGCGAACGCGTGGCCGCCCCGCAGGGCCAGTCCGACCTCGCCGGGCATCGCCAGCAGGTCCCAGCCGACCACGGCGAGGAAGCCCCGGCCGGCCAGCCACCCGGCCGGCGAGCGGTCGTCGAGGTAGTAGACGCTGCCCCGGACCTGGACGTGGGCGCCGGCGGCCGCCTCCCGGGCCAACTCGGCGGCGCCGGGGGGCGCCTCCTCCAGTATCCGCCGGGCCCGGTCGGGGTGGGCGACGCACCCGGCCAGGGCGGCCAGGCTGCCGTCGTGGCCCCGGCCCGACTTCACGCCCAGGCGCCGGCACGCCTCGGCCAGCTCGGAGGCGGGCATGGTCCCGAGGAGCACGGCCAGGGGAGGGCCGAGCCCGGCCCGGTGGTGGGACCGGGACAGCCCCGGGTTCAGGGTGATCGAGTCGCCGTGGCGGGACACCAGGGCCAGCGCCTCGAGCCGCTCCAGCGGGCCCTCGAGGTCGGCGGGGCGGACGCCGGGGGCGAGCATGGAGGCCAGGTCGGCGACGGGCGCCGGCTCGGGCAGCACGGCCAGCGCCTCGACGACCTGCTGGGCGCCGCGGTCGAGGCGGCGGTAGGCCTCCTCGACGCTGCGCAACTCGGTGGCCCTCGCGGCCACTTCGGCCAGCGAGCGCGGCGGCGGGGAGGCGAGGTCGGGCCGCGCCTCCAGGAGGCGGCGGAGCCGGTCGTCGTCCCAGGTGGCCAGGAGCTCCCACGCCGGGCGGGGCGACCGGGCGCGGGTGGTCACCGATGTCGCAGAAGCCATGTGCCGTCCCGAGGTCTCGGGGGGAAGCGACGCCACCCTAAGGGCGGGGTCGGCCCGGCGCGCGGATACCCGCCGGTCACCCCCGGGGGGCCGCCACGTACGACTCCCGGTTGTTGGCCGCCCGGTAGGCGTCCTCGCCCAGGTGGGCGAGGGCCGGCGCCACCTGGGTGTGCATGGCGCACAGGGCGGCGATCTTGCGGTCGAGCAGCTCGCCGGTCAGCTCCAGGTCGAGGGCGAGGTCGGCGGGCGGGACGCCGGCGGGGCGCTCGTCGGTCATGAACACCCCCCACTCCTCGTACAGGCCGGCCCACGTCGCCAGGTGGTCGGCGGCCAGCGCCGAGTACAGGAGCCGCCCGGGCGAGCCGCACCGCCGCCAGGCGGCGGTGGTCCACGCCGACACCGTGCGGTGGTCGGGGTGGAAGGTGCCGCCGTCGGGGCCGAAGGTGAGGACGGTGTCGGGCCGCACCTCGTCGATCAGCGCCGACACCAGGCCGACGCCGGCGCCGGCGTCCACGTCGGCCAGGCCCCCGTCGGGCAGGTCCAGGAAGCGGTGGTCGCCGACGCCCAGCACCGCCATGGCCGCCGCCGCCTCCCAGCGGCGCACCCGGCCCAGCCGCTCGGGCGGCCACCGGTCGGGGTCGGCGGTTCCCCGCTCGCCGGCGGTGGCCGACGCGCACGCCACCCGCTGCCCGTTGGCGACCGCCGCCGCCATGATCCCGCCCGCCAGGTAGGTCTCGTCGTCGGGGTGGGCCCACACCGACAGCACGGTGCCCAGGCGGGCCACCGCGGCTGCGACGTCGCGCTCGGGCACCGCCTACGCCGCCCACCGCCGGCGCCGGTCGGGGGTGCTCGGCAGCCGGCGCCGTTCGATGGCCACGGCGCCCAGCCTGCCACCCCTGGACCGGCTTCTCATCGGCCCGGCCGGTGCGCTACGCTTGCACTTCGGCCCGAGTCCGTTCGCGCCTTCGGCGCGGGCGGCGGCCACCGTCGTCCCCGCAGCACCGTCGTTCCCCAACGAGGAGTTCCACCTGCCCAAGCCCAAGGAAGACGCGATCGTCCTGGAGGGGACGGTCATCGAGCCGCTGCCCAACGCCATGTTCAAGGTGGAGCTCGAGAACGGGCACAAGGTGCTGGCGCACAGTTCGGGGAAGATGCGCATGCACCGCATCCGCATCCTCCCCGGCGACCGGGTGCAGGTGGAGATCACGCCCTACGACCTCTCCCGAGGCCGGATCACCTACAGGTACAAGTGAGCGAGCGATGATGGTACGTC
>JBKHXC010000077.1:0-2036 GCA_046566225.1 Acidimicrobiia bacterium | reverse complement strand
AGGCGGCGTACCACCTGTTCGGGCAGTGGCACGGCCGGGGCGGCGCCCAGAACCTCACCGACGCCCTGGTGGCGCGGCTGGCGTCGCTCGGCGGCGAGCTGCGCTGCTCGGCCCCGGTGGCGCGCATCGAGGCGCCGGGCGGCGAGGTGCGGGCCGTGGCGCTGGAGGGCGGCGAGCGCATCGAGGCGTCGGCGGTGGTCACCGCCATGGACCCCAAGACGGCCCTGCTCGTCCTGCTCGACCCGCCCCTCGGCGGCGACGAGGCCGCCGACCTGGCCGCCGCCCGCCGCTCGAACGTCGTCCAGGCCGTGGTCCACGTGGCGACCGACCGGCTGCCGCCCTACCCGGGCGCCCGGGACGGGGACTGGAACGGGCTCCAGAGCTACGTCGACCGGCTGGGCGAGCTGACGGCGGCGTGGGCCCGGGCCGAGGCCGGCCGCCTGGGCGATCCCCTGCCCCTGTACGCCTTCACCCCGTCGGCCATCGACGACCGCCTGTCGCCGCCCGGCCGCCACACCGTCTACCTGGCCTGCCCGGCGGCGCCCTCCGCCATCGACGGTGGGTGGCCGGCCCGGCGCCAGGAGCTGGTGGAGCGGTGCCTGGACGTGGTGGAGGCGCGGGCGCCCGGCTTCCGGGCGTCGGTCACCGGCGTGGCCACGTGGACCCCAGACGACATGGAGCGGGTCGGGCGGTGGCCGGGCGGGCACCCCATGTACCTCGACATCGCCCTCGACCAACTGGGCCCGTTCCGCCCCACCCGTGGCCTGGGCCGGTGGCGGACGCCGGTGGCCGGGCTGTACGTGAGCGGCGCCGGCACCAACCCGTCGGGCGGCATCTCCGGGACCCCCGGCCGCCAGGCCGCCCGCGCCCTGCTGGCCGACGCCCGCTGAGCCGGGCCTTCGCGGTGGCGGCCGCTCCCACGCCGGGCCCGACCGCCCGCGGGGGCCGGTCGGGGCGACGCGGGTTCCCGTGGGGAGGGCCGTGGGTAGGGCTGGGCCGTGCCCGACGCCCGCCCTGCCGTGCTCGTCGACGTCGACGGGACCCTCGTGGACACCAACTACCTCCACGCCGTCGCCTGGTGGCGCGCCTTCCACGAGATCGGCGAGGAGGTGCCGGCCAGCCGGGTCCACCCGCTGATCGGCATGGGCTCCGACCAGTTGGTGCACCGCCTGATCGGTCGCCCGAGCCAGGAGGCCAGCGACGCCCACTCGCGCCACTACGAACCGCTCAAGCAGGAGATCAGGCCCTTCCCCCGCGCCGCCGAGCTGCTCCGCGAGCTGGCCCGGCGGGGCGCCCGGGTGGTGCTGGCGACCTCGTCGGACGAGGAGGACCTGGCCCGGCTGCGGGAGGCGATCGGCGCCGACGACGCCGTCGAGGACGCCGTGTCGAAGGGCGACGTGGCGCAGAGCAAGCCGGCGCCCGACATCTTCCGGGCGGCGCTGGAGAGGTTCGGGCTCGACCCCGCCCGCACCCTGGTGGTGGGCGACACGCCGTGGGACGTGGCGGCGGCCGCCGAGCTGGGGCTGTCCACCGTGTGCGTCCTGACCGGGGGCGCCACCCGCGAGCAGCTCGAGGAGGCGGGCGCGGTCGCCGTCTACGAGGACGTCGCCGAGCTGCTCGACCGCCTCGACACCAGCCCCCTGGCCAAGCTGCTCGACGGCTGACCCGCCGCCCGGCGGCCCGGCGGGCGCGACCGCGCCCGGAGGTCATCTCCCCGTGGCGCGCCCTCATGGGGGCCGTGGCCGGCACCCTGTCGACGCGCTTCCTCGGCCCGGGAGCGTGCGTGGCCGCCCTGGCGCAGCTCCTGGCGTCCCGGGCCGGCCCCATCCGGATCTCAGCTCGGATGCGAGGCGGCAGCCCGCTGAGGCCCTTCGCCGGCAGGCCGCCACTCGTCGTGTCCGTCCGGCTCGGCGCTGCCGTCTAGGATGCGCCGGTTCGTTCCGTGACGACGAAGGTGGGATCGCTGTGCGTGCACCAGGCGAAGGCGCGGGGCCCATGGCCGGCGCTCGACCGGCATGACGTCCACGCTCCGCTCC
>JBKHXC010000076.1:0-2942 GCA_046566225.1 Acidimicrobiia bacterium | reverse complement strand
CGTCGAACGCCTGACCGGCCCCGCCGGCGCCGTCATGGCGTCGGTGATGGGCGGCCGGCGGGACGTCCTCGCCCGCCACCTGCGCCGCGTCCACGGTCCCGGCCTGGAGGGCCGCCGCCTCCACCGGGAGGTGCGCCGCTCGTTCGCCTCCTACGCCCGCTACTGGGCCGAGTCGTTCCGCCTGCCGGGGACGCCGCCGGCCGCGCTGGCCGCCGCCACCACCTCGGAGGGGCTGGAGAACGTCGACGCCGGCCTGGCCGCCGGCCGGGGCGTGATCCTGGCCCTGCCCCACCTGGGCGGGTGGGACTTCGGCGGGGCGTGGCTGGCGTCGCTGGGCTACCGCATGGTGGCCGTGGTGGAGCCGGTGGAGCCGCCCGAGCTGTTCGAGTGGTTCGTCGCCCTGCGCCGCTCCCTCGGCCTGGAGGTGCTCCCCCTCGGGCCGGGCGCCGGCAACGCCACGCTGCGCCGCCTGCGGGACAACGCGGTGGTGGCCCTGGTGTGCGACCGCGACATCGGCGGCACCGGCGTGGAGGTCGAGTTCTTCGGCGAGCGCACCACGCTGCCGGGGGGACCGGCCACCCTCGCCCTGCGCACGGGCGCCGCCCTGCTGCCCAGCGCCGTGTACCACACCGCCGGCGGGGGCCACCACGCCGTCATGGGCGCCCCCCTCGACACCACCCGGCACGGCCGCCTGCGCGACGACGTCGCCCGCCTCACCCAGGAGCTCGCCCGCCACCTCGAGGCCCTCATCCGCCGGGCGCCCGACCAGTGGCACCTCCTCCAGCCCAACTGGCCGTCCGACACCGGGTGGCGCCCCCGGCCCGCGTGACGTCACCGGCGAGCGCGGCCGCCGCCGGCCGTGCCACGCTGCACGGCCGGGCGGCGGGCGGCGCCCGTCAGGTCGAGCGGACCTTCTGCTTGACGAAGTTGGCGATGGTGTCGGTCGTGGTGTGGACCTTGTGCACCTTGCGCACGTGGTCGCTGACCTTGGCCATCAGCTCGTCCTCGCTCCCTGCCTTCCCCTGCCACCTGCAGGCGTGGTCGGCATCCCTTCACCTGAACTGGTACGCCACGGGCTCCTCCTGTGCTCGACCTGTGTGTCCGGGCGTTCTTCGGAGCGGGTGGCGGCGGCGGATGGCCCCGGTCCCGGGGCCGGGACGGGGCCGGCGACTACGGTGGGGTGGTGCGAATCGGGCTCGTGTGCCCCTACAGCCTCACGCACCCCGGCGGCGTGCAGGGGCAGGTGCTGGCCCAGGCCCGCGCCCTGCGGGCCATGGGACACCAGACCCGGGTCCTGGCCCCGAGCGACGGGCCCCCGCCCGACGCCGGCGTCACCCCCCTCGGCAACTCGGTCCCGCTGGCCGGCAACGGGTCGGTGGCCCCCCTCGCCCCCGACCCGGCGTGCCTGCTGCGCACCGTGCGGGCCCTGCGGGACGAGGCGTTCGACGTCGTCCACCTCCACGAGCCGTTCGCCCCCGGCCCCACCCTGACCAGCCTGGCGTTCTGCCGGGCGCCCATGGTCGGGACCTTCCACCGGGCCGGGATGGGGCTGTCGTACACGTTCTGGCGCCCGGTCACCACCCGCATGGCCCACCGCCTGGCGGTGCGCTGCGCCGTGTCGGAGGACGCCCGGGCCACCGCCGCCCGGGCCCTGGGCGGCACCTACGAGCTCATGCCCAACGGCATCGAGATCGAGCGCTTCGCCAAGGCCACCCCGTGGCCGACGACCGGCCCGACCATCCTGTTCGTGGGCCGCCACGAGCCCCGCAAGGGCCTGAGCGTGCTCGTCGAGGCCGTGGACGGCCTCGGTCCCGACGTGGTCGTGTGGGTGGCGGGGGAGGGCTCCCAGACGGGCGAGCTGCGGGCGCGCACCCACGGCGATCCCCGCTTCGAGTGGCTGGGGCGCATCAGCGACGCCGAGGTGGCGGCCCGCCTGCGGGGCGCCGACGTGCTGTGCGCGCCGTCGCTGCACGGCGAGTCGTTCGGCGTGGTGCTGCTGGAGGGCATGGCGGCGTCCACCCCGGTGGTGGCCAGCGACCTGCCCGGGTACCGCAACGTGGCCGTCCCCGGCGAGCACGCCCTGCTGGTGGCTCCGGGCGACGCCGCCGCGCTGGCCGCCGCCCTCCGGCGCGTCCTCGACGACGCCGTGCTCTCCGCCGAGCTGGTCGCCTCCGGCGAGGCCCGGGCCGCCGAGCTGTCGATGGAGCGCCTGACCGAGCGCTACCTGGCGTTGTACGAGCGGGTGGTCGGCGCCGCCGGGTGAGCGACGGTGCCCACCGAGGTCGTCCCCCGGCCGTCCCTCACCCGGTGGTGGGCCCGGGGACGTCGATCACCAGCCGGGGCGGGCCGGTGAGCCTCGACACCGACACGGCGTCGGCCCGGTGGCGCAGGCCCAGGACCCAGGTGACCACGCCCTCGAAGTCGCCGGCGTCCACCACCTCGATCACGGCCGAGGGCGTGCCGGCGGCCGCCACCCGGTCGGGCCCGGTGTAGGTGGGCGTCACCGCCTCGCCGTCGATGCGGGCCCCCGCCGCGTTCTCCATGCGGACCGCCAGGAGGGCCTCCCCCTCGACGGGGACCTCGTCGCCCGACCCGTCCTCGGTGACGGGCCGCTCCGCGTAGTCGATCGTGTAGCCGGGCACCACGGGGTCGAACTCGAACACCACCCGGGTGCCGCCGCCGTCGGTGGCCTGGGCGGTGACGCCGGTGAGGTAGGCCCGCTCGGCCACCGCCGGGGTGCTGACGGGCGGGGCCTGGGGCGGCGTGAAGGCGCCGGGCGACGTGGCGTCGGGGTCGCCGGCGCCCACCGTCGGGTCCTGCCCGGACTGGCAGGCGCCGGCGACCACGGCGGCGGCGAGGGCGGCGGCGAGGGCGGCGCGGCGCACGGCGGCCACCGTACCGCGGGGCGCCTGAGGTGGTGCTTCGACCTCATTCGTTCGCTT
>JBKHXC010000075.1:0-6839 GCA_046566225.1 Acidimicrobiia bacterium | reverse complement strand
GGCGCCGGCTACGCCGGGCTGAGCCGGATCGTGAGCCTCTCCCCCGAGATCATCAAGCTCGACCGGGTCCTCGTCCAGCGCATCGACCGGGACCCCACCCGCCAGGCGCTGGTCCGCGCCGGCGTGGGCTTCGCCGCCGCCCTGGGCGCCGCCCTGGTGGCGGAGGGGATCGAGACCGAGGCGGAGCTGGCCATGCTGCGCCACCTGGGCATCACCCTGGGCCAGGGGTTCCACCTGGGCCGCCCCGCCCCGCCCGGGCGCTGGGTGACCGGGTCGGTGGCCGGTCCCTGAGGGGACCCCTCGCTACGATCGCCGCCATGCCGGGGCGGGTCGCCGAGGACGTGGTGCGGGGGCCGGGCGGGCCGGTGACGGTGCGGGTGGACCTGCACGGCGTGTCGGTGGCCGGGCCCGACGACGCCCGCCTGGTCATGCGCTGGGAGTGGATGGAGTCCATCACGGTGGGCGAGGGGGTGGTGGTCGCCGGCGGCGGGCGCAGCCTCGCCGTGCCGCCGGGCGCCTTCGGGCTGCCACCGGAGGAGCTGGCCCAGCGCCTGCGCGCCGCGACGGGCATCGTGCAGCGCAGCGACGTCATCGCCGGGCTCGGCGCCGCGGCGGGCGGCGAGGGCTGACCGGGCTACCGGCCGCCGGGGCGGGCCCATGCACCGCAGCGGGGCGGCGGTGGTCCACGCTGTGGGCATGGCCCCCGCCGTGCCCTACGCCCCCACCCTGGAGCGCTTCCTCCAGCGCCTGAGCAACGAGGGGCGCTCGCCGCGCACGCTGGCCGCCTACCGCTACGACCTCGACGACGCCATGGTCGACGTCGCCGCCGCCCGGGGGCTCCTGCCCTCCCGCGCCCGGCTGGACGCCATGGCCCCCGCCGACCGGGAGGCGGCGGTGCTCGCCGCCTTCGAGCACCTGGACGTGGCCGCCGTCACCCTCGACGACCTGGACTCGGCGCTGGCCGACTTCCGGACCCGCCCCGACCCCCGCTTCGCCCGCCACCCCGAGCGGGCGCCGGCCGAGCGCTCCCCCGCCACCGTGGCCCGGCGCACGGCGGCCATCCGCTCCTTCTACGCCTGGTGCTACCGGACGTCGCGCGTCCCCGCCGACCCCGCCGCCCTGCTGCGCCCGCCGAAGAAGCGCAAGCGCATGCCGCGCGCCATCGACCAGCCCACCGCCGCCCGGGCCCTCGCCTCGGCCGGGGAGTCGTCGGCGTGGCCCGAGCGCGACGTGGTCATCCTGGCGCTCGCCCTGGCCTGCGGCCTGCGCCTCGACGAGATCACCCGCCTCCGGCTGGCCGACGTGGAGGGCGTCCCCCCGTCGGCCGTCGTGGTCCGGGGCAAGGGCGACAAGGAGCGTCGCCTCGGGCTGCCGCCGGTGGTGCAGGAGGCGCTGGCCGCCTACCTCCCCACCCGGGCGGCCCGGCTGGGTGCGCTCGGCCTCGACGCCGCCACCGTGGTGGTGTCCAGCCGCCCCCGGCCGGTGCGGGACCGCACCGGCGCGGTGGTCGGCGCCAGCGTGGAGGCCAGCCGCGACGCCGTCGTCTACGTGGTCGACCGGGTCCTGCGCCGCCTCGGCGCCCGCCGCGACGGGGTCCGGGTGCACGCCCTGCGCCACACCTTCGCCACCCTGGGCCTGCGGGAGGGGGCGTTCAGCCTGCGCCAGCTCCAGGTCGCCCTCGGCCACGCCAGCCTGGCCACCACCCAGATCTACACCGAGGTGGCCGACGAGGAGATCGCCGCCGCCATGCGCCTCCACCCCCTCGGCGGCGGGGCCGCCCGGTAGGGCATCGACCTCATTCGTTCGCTTCGCTCACTCCATTCGGTCGAGTTGGATCGAGCTCCGGCGGGCGAGCGGAGCTCGCGCCGCCTCCGCCCTGTCCCTTCTCGGGTCCGCAGCCGTAGAGGCCGCCTGCGGCGGCGGGTGCGGCCTCGGACCTCTCCGCGGCGAACGCGGCGGACGTTCGTGCCCGGGCAACTGGGACGGCCCCTTGGCGGCACCGGGCCTCAGCCCGGCGGCCGGGCGTCCCAGGTGGGGACGAGGCGGCGGGCGGCCCGGGCCTCGTCCACCCGGCCCACCGGGGTGGAGCGGGGGGCGGACGAGGCGCCCTCGGGGCGGCCCACCTCGAAGTCGCCGCGGATCTCGATCATCTGGGCCCCCTCGGCCGTCTGGAACGACGCCGGCCGCCCGTCGGCGTCGACCAGGAACAGCTCCCAGTGGTGCGGCGTGCCGGCCTCGTGCCAGTCCACCTCCAGCTTGATGGCGACGGCCGACGGAGCCGGGTCGGGACCGGTCACGCTCCACCCGCCGCCCAGGATGTACAGCTTGCCGTCGGAGACCTGGGCCGCGTCGCACAGGAGCATCGTCACGCGCACCGTCCCAACCTAGCCAGTGCGTCGACCTCGTCCGTTCGCTTCGCTCACTCCATTCGGTCGAGTTGGATCGTGCTCCGGCGGGCGAGCGGAGCGCGCGCCGCCTCCGCCCTGTCCCTTCTCGGTGTCCGCCGCCGTCGAGGCCGCCTGCGGCGGCGAGTGCGGCCACGGACCGTGCGGCTGCGAACGCGGCCAAGGTCGTGTGGCCACGGGACCACTGGCGTTGGCCGGGCGGGAATGGGGGCGTCCCCGCCGCGGTTGGGAACTTCGGGCGACCGGTGCGAGGAAGCGGACGCGAGCGGGGGGGCAGCCATGGGCCGGATCGGAGGGCAGGACGAGGTGCCGTTCCGGGAGGGGGCCGACCTGAGCCACCTCCTCCACCCGAGCTACGGCCTGCCCGCCCGGGTCGTCCTGGCGCTCCTGGCCGACGCCCCGCCGGCCGCCGGCGGCGACGACGGCGGCGACGACGGCGGCGCCTGGCTGGTCGAGGTCACCCCCGGCCCGTAGAACGCCCGGTCACCCGGCCGTCCGGCGCCGGTGGACCCCCAGCAGCAGGAGGGCGCCGGCGGACACGAGCGACAGCCCGACGACCAGCGCCGTCCCGACGCCGGCCCCGGTGCGGGCCAGCTGGGTGCCGGCCACGGCCGTGGGCGTGGTGGTCGCCGTCGTGGCCGGGGCCGTCGTGGTGGTCGTGGCGACCGGGGGCTGGGTGGTCTGGGCCTCGGCCAGCACCCCGAGGCAGTCCTGGACCGGGAGTGCGACCTGGATGTCGGGGTTCCCGGGGCTGGTGGCGGTCAGGGTGGTCGCCGGGTCGTCCTCGTTGCGGGCCAGGAAGAACTCGGCCTGGCCCCCGGCGGGCACCGTCCTGGTGGCGCCGGCCAGGGTGACCGGCGCGCCCTCCTGGCCGCCGTTGGTCACCGTGACCACCACGCCGGTCCCGTCCTGGGCACAGACCTGCACGGCGCCGAGCTGGGGCGCCTGGCACTCGCGGGTGCCGGCGATCGTGCGGGTGAACCCGCCGGGGCCGGTGATCTCGAAGGAGTAGGCCGCGCCCTCCGCCACCGGGAGGAACACGTCGGTGCGGGCACCGGGGCCCACGGTGACCGGGTCGCGGCCGGGCACGGTGAACGTGCCCGCCTCGGTGCCCTCGTTCGCCAGCGCCACCACGATCCCGGTCACCCCGTCCTCGATGGCGCACGCGTCGGCCAGCGTGGCGAGCAGGCCCGCCTCGTCGCAGTCCACCAGCGTCGACAGGGGGAACTCGTCGCCGGTGGCGGCCACCGCCCGCAGGGCGACGGTCTCGTTCTCGTCGTCGGGCCGGAGCTGGTAGGTGAAGGCCTCGGTGTCGCCGGCGCCCACGGCGATGGGCTCGGCGTTGAGCTTCTCCTGCCCGCGGAACACGTCGAAGGTGGTACCCGTGCCCCCGGTGTTGGCCAGGGTGACGGCGATGACGCCCGCCGGGCAGTCCAGGGCGGCGGTGGCGCCCGGCTCGGGCCCCTCGGGGGGCGGGGCGACGGTGAGCATCGAGACCAGCCAGTTGAACGAGGCGGGCAGGTTCGGCGTGCCGTCGCCCACCGACAGGGCCTGGACGGTGAGCTGGGTCACGCCGGCGGGGACGGTGACCGTCTCCCGCTGGACGTCGAACTCGGCCCCGGCGTTGCTGGAGAAGAAGTCGGTGAAGCGGGTCGTGGTCCCGCCGACGGTGACTTCGAGGGCGTTGGGCCGCTCCTCGCCGTCGGCCACGCTGGCCGCGAAGAGGTTCAGGGTGGCCGTGCGGTCCACCGGCGACGGCGGGAACTCGAAGGTCTGGGGCACGGTGGTGTCCAGCGGGGGGGCGAAGTTCACGAAGGCCAGGTCCGAGCCGTCCCGCAGGTCGATGACGGCCTCGGTGCCGTCGTCGTAGATCACCAGGACCCCCGCCCCGTTGGTGCGGTAGGAGAACTCGAGGCCCGACACCTCCAGGGTGTTGGCGCCGGGCGTCACCAGCCCGAGGGGGGTGATGTCGGCCCGGTAGACCGCGGCCCGCACGTCGCCGAAGAACAGGGTCGGGCCCCCGATGAGGGTGCCCTCCACGGTGTTGCCCTCGACCACGATGGTGGAGTCGGGGTCGCCGGTGTTGAAGTGGCCCTCCCAGTACAGCAGCACCTGCTCGACGGTGGCTCCCGCCGGCACCTCCACCGTCATGGTGGCGGGCTGGTCGTGCATCCCCGTCCCCCCGGTGGCCACGCCGCTGCCCTGGGCCACCTCGATGGACGGCGGGCCGAGGGCCTCGGTGCCGTCGGCCGCCGCCATGGGGGCCCAGCCGAAGGCCCCGACCGCCATGGCGACGACGGCGAGCGCCACGCCGGCCGGGGTGCGGGGCCTCCTGGCCGGGGCGCCCGCCGGGCGCCGAAGGGGACGACGGGCGTTGTGGCAAGGTGCGACCATGCTGGAAAGTCCTTCCGGTGGCGAGACGTCCCGACCGTGACCGGGGTATCCCGGCCAGGCGTGGATCGACATGGATGCCACGCCTGCGGCCCGGATGCCCCCGTTCCCTCCTCGGCGGCGGCAAAAGGTAGCGGCTTACCCGGGCGGGGAGACTAGCCGTTGGCTGGACCCGGTACAACCACCCAGGACGGCCAGCCCGGTCAACTCCTGGAAAGCCCCCCCTCCCGCTCCCGCGTCGCTCAGCCGAGCAGCAGCTCGCGTGCCCCCGTGTCGAGGGAGGGGTGGCGCAGCTTGCACAGCGCCCGGGACTCGATCTGGCGGATCCGCTCCCGGGTCAGGTGCATGCGCTCCCCCACCTCGTCGAGGGTGCGGGGCTGGCCCTGGTCGAGGCCGTAGCGCAGGCGCAGGATCTCCCGCTCCCGCTCGTCGAGCACGGCCAGCAGCCGGGCCAGCTCGCCGGGCACGGCGTCGGCCAGCACCTGGTCCAGGGGCGATGCCGCGCCGGCGTCCTCGATCACGTCGCCCAGCTCGCCCTCGCCGTCGTCGCCCAGGGGAGCGGAGATGGAGATGGGCTCGGTCGCCATGGACAGCACCTCCCCGACCCGCTCGGGGCTGAGGTCGAGGTCGTCGCCCAGCTCCTCGAGCGTCGGCCGGCGGCCCAGGTGGGACTCCAGGCGGGCCTGGGCGCGGTGCACCCGGTTCACCAGGTCGCCGGCGTGGACGGGCAGGCGGATGGTGCGGGCCGAGTTGGCGATGCCCCGGGTGATGGCCTGGCGGATCCACCACGTGGCGTAGGTCGAGAACTTGAAGCCCTTCTTGTAGTCGAACTTCTCCACGGCGTGGAGCAGGCCGAGGTTGCCCTCCTGCACCAGGTCGAGCAGCGGCAGCCCGGACGCCTGGTAGCGCTTGGCGATCGACACCACCAGGCGCAGGTTGGCCCGGATCAGGTGCTCCTTGGCCTTGAGCCCGTCGACGACGGCCCGCTCCTCCACCCGCCGCAGCTGGAACGGGACGCCCTTCTCCCCGTGGAGCAGCTCGAGCTCGGCCAGCCGGGCCGCCGCCTGGGTGCCCTTCTCGATCCGCTGGGCCAGCTCGACCTCCTCGCCGGCGTTCAGCAGCGGCACCTTGCCGATCTCGCCCAGGTACATGCGGACCAGATCGGCGTAGGGGCCGGCGGCGTCTTCGTCGGCGGACGCCTCCCGCCGGGCCCGCCGCGGGCGAGCCACCTTGGGGGCGGCGGCCTCGTGCTCGACGGTGGCGGCAACCGCCGCGGTGGCAGGGACGCGCTCCTCGGCGACGGCCGCCGCCACCACCTCGATGAGCTCGTCGACGTCGTCGTCGGCGCCGTGCTCCTCGACCCAGCTGATCCCCTCGGCCTCGACGCTGGCCCGCAGGGCGTCGATGTAGTCGACGGTGAGGTCGGCCTCGCGGATCAGCTCGTCGAGGTCGTCCTGGGACAGCCACCCCTTGGCCCGCCCCCGCTCGAGGACACGCTGCAGGCCGTCGCCAGCTCCCGGCTCGCCGTCCAGCTCCGCTGGTTCGGACGCCCCGAACGTCACTGGCCTCAACCCTCTCGCTGGTGCCTCACGAGCCACGGTACCAACTGGGCCAGCGCCCGGCCGCGGTCGTGCCTGTCGCTCAGCGCCGGGAGGTTCGCCTTGAGGAGAGCGTTCGCCTCGGCGCCGGACGCGATCTCCTCGGCCGATATATCGGGCCGCTGAGCCATCAGCCGGACGGCAGCGATGATCTCGCCCGCCCGGGCTCGCACGAGCTCGGCGACGACGTCGAGCGCCCGCTCCTGGACGACCGCCGCCGTCGCTTCCTCGGTGGCGGTCACGGGGTTGCCGAGGTCGTCAAAGGCGCGGGTCAGCGTGGCCGCCCGCGACCGCCCGGTGTCGGGCTCGTTGGCCAGGCTGGCCAGCAGCGTCGCCACGTCCTCGTCGGCGTTGGCCTGGGCCTCGGCGAACGTCTCGGCCGAGGCGAGGGCCCTATAGGCGTCGACGGCGACCTCGTGCGAGAAGAGCTCCTCCTCCAGGTACG
>JBKHXC010000074.1:0-9902 GCA_046566225.1 Acidimicrobiia bacterium | reverse complement strand
CGCCGCCCGCCGGGCCACCACGGGCAGGAAGGCGCCGCCGCCGGCCCGGGCCCGGCGGCCTTCGGGGTCGACCTCCACGGCGTCGAGGCCCTCCCCCACCACCACGGCCAGCCCCGGGAAGCCGCGGTCGGCCACCAGCAGGTTGGAGCCCCGGCCCACGACCAGCACGGGGACGCCGCTGGCCACCACCGCCCGGCGGGCCAGCTCCAGGTCCTCCTCGGAGCGGGCCTCCAGCAGCAGGGCGGCGGGCCCGCCCACCCGGTAGGTGGTCAGGGGCCCCAGCGGCGCGTGGCGCCGGGCCCGCTCGCCCAGCACGGCCGAGGCGGCGCGGAGGGGCTCGTGGCGGGAGCGGGCAGCGGTCACCGCGGCGGTCCCGGGCGCAGGAGCTCGGCCGCCAGCAGGGTGATGTCGCCCGCCCCCAGGCTCAGGCACAGGTCCCCGGGGCGCAGGGTGCGCCGCAGGTAGGGCGCCACGTCCTGGCGGTGTGGCAGGTAGGCGAGGCGGGTGGCCGGGTCGGCGTCGAGGACGGCGTCGACCACCAGCCGCCCGGTCACCCCCGGGCGGGGGGCCTCCCCCTCGGCGTAGACGTCGGGGAGCACCACCAGGTCGGCGTCGGCGAAGGCGCCGGCGAAGTCGGCCGCCGCCGCCGCCGTCCGCGAGTAGCGGTGGGGCTGGAACGCGCACACCACCCGGCGCCACCCGCCGGCCCGGGCGGCGGCCAGCACCGCCCTCACCTCGCCGGGCAGGTGGGCGTAGTCGTCCACGAACGTCACGCCGTCGCGCTCGCCGCGGAACTGGAACCGGCGGGCGACGCCGCCGAAGCGCCCGAGGGCGGCGACCGCCGCCGGGAACGGGGCGCCCAGGGCCAGGCCGGCGACCAGGGCGGCGCAGGCGTTGCGGGCGTTGTGGAGGCCGGGGACGGGCAGCTCGACGGTGCCGAGCGCCTCGCCGGCGTGCTCCACCGAGAACGAGGCGCCGCTCCGGCCCGTGCGCACCCCGGTCATGCGGTAGGCGGCGCCCTCGGCCGTGCCGTAGGTGACGGCGCCCGCCTCGGCGGCCAGGCGGGCGGCCACCGGGTCGTCGGCGCACACCACCCTGGGGCCCGGGGCACCGTCCAGGAAGCGGCCGAAGGCCCCCACCTGGGCGTCGAAGCTGCCCCCGTAGGCCTCCAGGTGGTCGGGCTCGACGCTGGTGACCACCACCGCCTCCAGGGGCAGCTCCAGGAAGGTGCCGTCGCTCTCGTCGGCCTCGACCACCAGCCACTCCCCGTCGTCCCAGACCGCCCCGGTGCCGATCTCGTTGACCTGGCCGCCGATGAGGAACGACGGGCGCAGCCCGGCCTCGACCAGCACGAGGGCCAGCATCGACGAGGTTGTGGTCTTGCCGTGGGTGCCGGCCACCCCCACCCCCCGGCGGGTGGCGACCACGGCGGCCAGGACCTCGGCCCGCCGCAGCACCGGGATCCCCCGCCGGCGGGCGGCCACCACCTCGGGGTTGGCGGCGGGGATGGCGGTGGAGACGGCGACCAGCTCGGCGTCGCCCACGTTGGCGGCGGCGTGGCCGACGGTCACCGGGATGCCGGAGGAGCGGACCCGCTCCACGGCGGCCGAGGCCTTGAGGTCGCTGCCCGTCACCCGGTGGCCCATGGCCGCCAGCACGGTGGCGATGGCGCTCAGGCCGGCCCCGCCGAGGCCCACGACGTGGATGCGCCGCGGCGGGCCGAGGTCCAGCGGGCGCTCACCGCCGGGCATGGCGCTCCACCTCGTCGGCCACCCGCTCGGCGGCGTCGGGCCGGGCGAGGGACCGGGCCGCCCGCTCCATGGCGGCCAGCCGGCTGGGGTCGTCCAGCAGGGCGCCCAGCTCGGCGGCCAGCCGCCCAGCGCCGAGCTCGGCGTCGGGCACGACCACCGCCGCCCCGGCCCGGGCCAGGGCCATGGCGTTGGCCGTCTGGTGGTCGTTCGGGGCCGTGGGCAGGGGGACGAGCAGGGAGGCGACGCCGGCGGCCGTCAGCTCGGCCACGCTGCCGCCGGCCCGGCCCACGACCACGTCGGCCGCCCCCAGCAGGTCCGCCATCCGGTGCTCGTACTCGACCGGCTGGTAGACGAGCCCGCCGTCGGCGGGCCGGGGCAGCCGGGGCGCCACCGCCGCCCAGTCCCGGGCCCCCACCGCGTGGCGGACGGCCACGCCGGCCCGGTCGGCCCACGCCTCCACCAGCGCGAAGACGGCCTCGTTGATGCGGCGGGCGCCCAGCGAGCCGCCGACCACGGCCACCACCCGGGCCTCCTCGGGCAGGCCCAGCCGGCGGCGGGCGGCCCGGCGGCCGGCGGGCGAGCGGTCCACCGCCGCGATCTCGTCGCGCACCGGGTTGCCGGTGAGCACGGCGCGGGGCAGCGGCGTGCCCTCGAAGGACACGGCGCTGGCCCGGGCCACCCGCCCGGCCAGGCGGTTGGCCAGCCCGGGCACCGCGTTCTGCTCGTGCAGCACCAGGGGGACCCGCCACACGGCGGCGGCCACCACGGCGGGCACGCTGGCGTAGCCGCCCACCGACAGCACCACCGCCGGCCGCCAGCGCCGCACCAGCAGCACGGCCCGGGCCAGCCCGCGCGCCAGCCCGGCGGCGGCGCCGACGTTGTCGACGGTGAGGCGGCGGGCGATCCCGCGCCCGGCCAGCAGGGTCACCGGGAAGCCGGCCTCGGGGACCAGCCGGGCCTCCTGGCCCCGGGCCGACCCCACGAAGCGGACGCTCTGGGCGGGGTGGCCCCTGGCCACCAGCGCCCGGGCGACGGCCAGGGCCGGCAGGACGTGGCCGGCCGTGCCGCCGCCGGCGACAACGGCCCACACCGGCGCCGTCAACGGGCGGCCGACGCCCGGCGCGTCGCGCCGGCGCGCCCGCCGCCGGGCGGTGCCGGGCGGGGCGGGGCGGGGCGGGGGGCGCCCTGGCCGGCGACGTTCAGCAGCACGCCGGCGGCGGCCATCAGCAGCACCATCGACGACCCCCCGAACGACACGAACGGCAGCGGCACCCCGCTGACCGGCAGCACGCCCACCACGGCGCCGATGTTGACGAACGCCTGCCCGATCACCCACGCGGTGATGCCGGCGGCCAGCAGCGCCGCGAAGCGGTCGGGGGCGCGCAGGGCGGCCCGGATGCCGAGCACGGCGAAGGCCATGAACAGGCCGAGCACGAGCAGGCTGCCGATCAGGCCCAGCTCCTCGCCGATGATGCTGAAGATGAAGTCGGTGTGGGCGTTGGGGAGGAACCCCCACTTGGCCCGGCTGGCGCCCACGCCCACGCCGGTGAGGCGCCCGGTGCCCAGGCCCACCAGGGACTGGACGACCTGGTAGCCGGTGTTGGCGGCGTCGGCGAAGGGGTCGATGAACGACAGCATCCGCTCCCGCCGGTAGGGCTCGGCCATCCCCAGCACGAAGGCGGCCGCCGCCGCGGCGGCCACCAGGGCCGTCATGGGCCCGAGCGGCGTGCCGGCCACGAACAGCAGGCACAGCACGATGCCGCCGGCGATGAGCGTCGTCCCCAGGTCGGGCTGGCGCAGGACGAGCACGGCCACGACCAGGAAGGCGAGCAGGTAGGACCGCATGGCCCGCCGGAGGGACTCGTCGTCGCCCGCCCGCCGGGCCAGGAGGTCGGCGCCGAACAGCAGCAGGCCCAGCTTGGCCAGCTCCGACGGCTGCATGCGCAGCCCGCCGGCGCCCAACCAGCGGGTGGAGCCGCCGGCGGTGATGCCGACGCCGGGGAGGAGGACCACCACCAGCAGGGCCACCGACACCACCAGCGCCGGCCCGCCCAGCCGGCGCAGGGCCCGGTAGTCGGTGCGGGCGGCCACCACCAGGGCCACCGTCCCGGCCGCCACCCACAGCACCTGCTTGTGGAAGTACAGCCACGACGACCGGCCCTCGCGCAGGGCCAGCACCGACGACGCGCTGAGCACCATGACCAGCCCGATCACGCACAGCACGGCGACCAGCGAGGCCAGCAGCACCTGGCCGGTGCGCTCCTCCCGGCCCGCCCCGGCGGTCCGCCCGGCCGCAGCACGACCAGCTCGCCGAGCAAGCTCTGCCTGCGAGGCGATCCTCTTCACGCCCCTGCCCCCAGGGCCCTGACGCAGGCGGCGAAGTCGTCGCCCCGCTCGGCGTAGTCGCGGTACCAGTCGAACGACGCGCACCCGGGCGACAGCAGCACGGCGTCGCCCGGCCGGGCGGCCGCCGCCGCCGCCGCCACGGCGTCGGCCATGGAGGTGGCCACCGTCACCGGCACGGCGCCGGCGAACGCGCCCTGCACCTCGGGGGCCGACTCGCCGATGGCGACCACGGCCCGCACCCGCGCCGCCCCGGCGGCCAGGCCGCCCAGGTCCACGCCCTTGTTGCGCCCGCCGGCGATGAGCACGACCGACCCGAGGCCCCGCAGGGCGGCCAGCACCGCCGCCGGCGTCGTGGCCTTGGAGTCGTCGTAGTACCGCACGCCACCAGCCTCGCCCACCAGCTGCACCCGGTGGGGGAGCCCCCGGAAGGCCGTCACCGCGGCCCGGCAGGCGGCGGGGCCCGCCCCGGCGGCGGAGGCGGCGGCCATGGCGGCCAGGGCGTTGGCCACGTCGTGGGGCAGCGAGCGGGGCAGGTCGGCCACGGCCGCCACCGTGCCGGGCGGCCCCCGCAGCACGCCGCCGGCGGCCGACCAGTCCCCGCGGTCCAGGCCGAAGCTCACGACCCGGCCGGGCGCGGCGGCAGCCGCCCGCATCACCGCCTCGTCGTCGGCGTTGACGACGGCCGTGTCGTCGGCCCCCTGGTTGGCCCAGACCCGGGCCTTGGCCGCCGCGTAGTCCTCCAGGGTGGCGTGCCAGTCGAGGTGGTCGGCGGCCAGGTTGAGCCAAACGGCGACGTCGGGCCGGAACCCGGCCGTGTGCCGGAGCTGGAACGACGACACCTCGGCCACCACCACCTCGGCGTCGCCGCCCACCGCCGTCACCAGGGGGAGGCCGATGTTGCCGGCCGCCACCGCCCGCACCCCGTCGGCGGCCAGGATGGCGGCCACCAGCGTGGTCACGGTGGTCTTGCCGTTGGTGCCGGTGACGGCGACGAACCGCGTGCCGGGCCGGGCCGCCCGCCAGGCCAGCTCCACCTCGCTCACCACCGGCACCCCGGCCGCCCGGGCGGCGGCGTGGACGGGATGGGCCGGGGGGACGCCGGGGCTGGGCACCACCAGGTCGGCGCCGGCGACGTCGTCCACCGTGCCGACGGTGGCCCCGGCCGCCTCGATCTCGGCCCCGGCCCCACCGCCGGCGCGGTCCTCCACCACCGCCACCTCCCATCCGCCGGCCACCAGGTGGGCGGCGACGGCCCGGCCCGTGACCCCGAAGCCCACCACCACCGCCCTCAATCGAGCACCCCGAGGGAGATGAAGTCGGCGTAGAACAGCCCCAGGGCGAGGGCCGTGCACAGCCCGGCCAGGATCCAGAAGCGGACGATGACGGTGACCTCGGGCCAGCCGATCAGCTCGAAGTGGTGGTGGATGGGCGCCATCCGGAACACCCGGCGGTGGAAGAAGCGGAAGCTGGCGACCTGCACGATCACCGAGACCGTCTCCAGGACGTACAGGCCGCCGACCACCGGGAGCAGCAGGTGGAGGTTCATCACCAGGGCGAAGGCGGCCAGGCCGGCCCCGATGGCCAGCGACCCGGTGTCGCCCATGAAGATCCGGGCCGGCGCGCAGTTCCACCACAGGAAGCCGGCGCACGCCCCGGTGAGGGCCACCGCCAGCACGGCCAGGTCCAGGGCCTGGGGGACGCGGTACACGTCGAAGTGCCGGAACTGCCAGAACCCCACGATGGCGAAGGCCGAGAACGAGAAGGTCGCCGACCCGGCGGCCAGGCCGTCGAGGCCGTCGGTCAGGTTGACGGCGTTCGAGGTGCCGATGATGAGGACCACCGCCCACACCGTCCACAGGACCGGGCCGAGGTCCAGGCCCAGGGAGTCCCAGCGGGTGAACGACACGACGGTCTGGACCTTGGCCAGGTGGATGGCCAGCACGGCGAAGCCGACGGACACCACCAGCTGGCCGGCGATCTTGGCCCGCTTGTTGAGCCCCAGGCTGCGCTGGTGGCGGACCTTGATCCAGTCGTCGACCACGCCGACCAGGCCGGCCCCGGCCACGGCGAAGGCCACCAGCAGCCCGCCCCGGGTGAAGATGGCGCTGCCCCGGACGTGGCCGGCCAGGTACCCGCCGAGGGCGCCGGCCACGATCATCACCCCGCCCATGGTGGGGGTGCCCGCCTTGGTGACGTGGCCCTGGGGGCCGTCCTCGCGGATCTGCTGGCCGATGCCGTGGGCGTGGAGCCAGCCGATGAGGATCGGCGTCCCCACCAGCGACACGATCAGGGCCACGCCCCCGGCGACGAGGAGGTCGATCACCGGCGCACCGCCCGGCGGTCGCTCCGCCGGCCGGGCCGGGGCCGGCTCACGAGGCGACCGTCGGCGCCGGCGCGCCGGCATGGCCGGCGGCGGCCAGGGCGACCCGGGCGACCCGGCGGTCGTCGAAGGGCTCGGTCCGCCCGCCCGCCGTCTGCCCCGTCTCGTGGCCCTTGCCCGCCACCACCACCACGTCGCCGGGCGCCGCCCCGGCGATGGCCCCGGCGATGGCGGCCCGGCGGTCGGGCTCGACAACCAGCGACCGGGCGCCGGCCGCGCCCGCCCGCACCTCGTCCAGGATGGTGCCCGGGTCCTCCCCCCGCGGGTTGTCGGAGGTGAGCACGACCACGTCGGCCAGGCGGGCGGCGGCCGCCCCCATGAGCGGGCGCTTGGCCCGGTCCCGCTCGCCGCCGCAGCCGAACACGACCAGCACCCGGCCCTCGCCGGCCTCGGCCCGGGCCGCCTCCAGGACCTGCTCGAGGGCGGCGGGGGTGTGGGCGTAGTCGACGACCACGGCGAAGGGCTGGCCGGCCACCACCCGCTCGAAGCGCCCGGGGACGCCGGCGAACGACGACAGGCCCTCGGCCACCGCCTCGGCGGGAACGCCCAGCTCCCGGGCCACGGTCGCCGCGCACAGCGCGTTGGAGACGTTGAACCGCCCGCCCAGGCGCATGGCCACCGGCCGGCCCTCCCAGGCGAAGCGGGCGCCGAACGGCCCCAGATCCAGGCCCTCGGCGGCGGCCAGCGAGTAGGGGACCATGGCGGGGAGGGGGGCGGCGTCGAGCAGGCGCCGCCCCCAGGCGTCGTCGGCGTTGACCACGCCGAGCCGGGCCCGACCGGGGTCGAACAGCGACGCCTTGGCCGCGAAGTACGACTCCATGTCGCCGTGGGTGTTGAGGTGCTCGGGGCTCAGGTTGGTGAAGGCGACGGCCGCGAACCAGGTGGCGTCGACCCGGTGCTGGACGAGGGCGTCGGACGACACCTCCAGGGCCACGGCCCGGGCGCCGGCGGCGAGCTGGGCGGCGAGGGCGGCCTGGAGGTCGGGGGCCTCGGGCGTGGTCCGGGGACCGGTCAGCGTGCCGATCACCCCCGTCGGCCGGCCGGCGGCCCGCAGGACGGCGGCCAGGAGGTCGGCGGTGGTCGTCTTGCCGTTGGTGCCGGTGATGCCGACCACCGCCAGGCGGTGCGACGGGTGGCCGGCGGCGGCGGCGGCGGCCGGCGCCATGGCCCGGCGGGCATCGGCCACCCGTGCCTGCACGACGCCCACGGGCAGCAGCCGCTCGCAGAGCAGGGCGACGGCTCCCGCCTCGACCGCCGCCGGCGCGAAGTCGTGCCCGTCGAACGACGCCCCCCGCAGGCAGCAGAACAGCGCCCCGGGGCGGACCGCCCGGGAGTCGTGGGCGACCGAGGCGACCTCGACGGAGGCGGGCTCGCCCCGCCACTCGAGGACCTCGAGGTCGCCGAGGAGTCGGTCGAGCCGCATGGGTGGCGTCCTCACGGGGTGGGAGGAGATGACGGCGGCAGCGTAGTGGTGGAGGTCGCGGCCACCGCCCCCCCGTCCCGGGCCGCCTCGCCGGCCGACTCGGGCGTCGACCTCGGGACCTCGGCGGCGGCCGGCGGGGCGGCGTCGGGCGGCGGCGGCGGCACCTGGAACTGGCGCAGGGCGTAGCCGGCGATCTCCGAGAACACCGGGGCGGCCACCAGCCCGCCGAAGATCGGCGTCGGCTCGTCGAGCACGACGACGATGGTCAGCTCGGGGCGCTCGGCGGGCACGAAGCCGGCGAAGCTGGAGACGTAGGCGCCCTCGGCGTAGCCCCGGGCGCCCTCCTTGGGCTTGCGGGCGGTCCCCGTCTTGCCCGCCACCGTGTAGCCGTCGACGGCGGCCAGCGTCCCGGTGCCGACGCGGACCACCTCGCTCAGCATGGCCGTCACCTGCTGCGCCGTGCGGGCCGACACCACCTGCTCCCGGCGGCGGGGCGGGGGCGGCTGCCGGCGGCCCTCGGCGTCCACCGTGGCCCGCACCAGGCTGGGAGCCACCCAGGTGCCGCCGTTGGCCACCGCGTTGTAGGCGCCGGCCATCTGCATGGCGGTCACGGCCACGCCCTGGCCGATGGGGACGGTGCCGATCGAGGTGCCCGACCACTTCCGGGGGTCGAGGAGGATGCCGGCCGACTCGCCGGGGAACCCCAGGCCCGTCTCCCGCCCGAACCCGAACGCCCGCAGGTAGCGGTCGATGCGGTCCTTGCCCAGCCGCTGCCCCACCATGATCGACCCCACGTTGGAGGAGTTGGCCATGATGTCGGTGATCGACCACCGCGCCAGGGGGTGGGGCTCGTGCTCCTTGAAGACGTGGTCGGCGACCTTGATGGTCGGCGGAACCTCGAGCACGTCCTGGGCCCGCACCTCGCCCTCCTCCAGGGCGGCCGAGATGGTGATGACCTTGTTCACCGAGCCGGGCTCGAACACGTCGGTCACGGCCAGGTTCTTGCCGGCCTGGCGGGGCGGCCCGCCGTCGTCGCCGGCGGCCAGGTTGGCCAGCGCCAGGACCTCGCCCGTGCGGGCCTGCATGACCACGGCGGTGCCGGCCTTGGCCCCCGACGACACCAGGCGGGCGGCCAGCGCCCGCTCGGTCTCGTACTGGAGGGCCCGGTCGAGGGTCAGGACGAGGTCGTCGCCCCGGGCCGCCGGGTCGAAGCGGCGCACGCCGCCAGGGATGTCGCCGCCGCGGGGGTCGCGCTCGACGATCATCCGGCCCGGCTTGCCGGCCAGGCGCCGCTCGTACTGGCTCTCCAGGCCCGACAGGCCGGTGTGCTCGGTGCCCACCCGGCCGATGACGGGCAGGGCCAGGTCGCCGGCCGGGCGGAAGCGCTCGGGCTCGTCGACCAGGCTCACCCCGGGCAGGGCCAGGGCCTTGACCTGCTCGGCCACCGCGTCGTCGACCCGGCGGGCCAGGTACACGAAGCTCGCCTCCCGGGTGAGCCGCTTCTGGAGCACCACCGGGTCCAGGCCGAGCACCGGCGACAGGGCGGCGGCGGCGGCCAGGGGGTCGGTCACCAGGCGGGGGTCGGCGGTGACGGTGGACTGGCGCACGGACAGCGCCAGGTCGCGCCCGTTGCGGTCGAAGATCGAGCCCCGCTCGGCCGGCAGGGCCACGTTGCGGACCCGCTGGGACTCGCCGAACGCCGAGTAGCGGTCCGCCTCCAGGCCCTGGACCTGCACGACCCGGGCCGACAGCAGGAGGAACATCGCCAGCATGCCGGCGAGGGCGACGGCCAGGCGGCCCCGGGGGCTGCGCCGCCCGACCGGCCACGGCTCGGGCCTCGGGCGGCGGCGCCGGGCGGCGGCCGCCCGCGGGATGCCGGCCGCCACCGGCGGCCGGGCGCGGCGCCGGGCGGCGGCCGCCGGAGTGAGGGCGGCAGGGGGGGCGCCGGCCCGGCGGCGGGCGCGGGGGGGCGGGCTGGCGCCGCGCCGGGGACGGCCGGCGC
>JBKHXC010000073.1:0-4407 GCA_046566225.1 Acidimicrobiia bacterium | reverse complement strand
GAGGCCGGCGCCCGGGCCGGCGACGGCGGTAGGGTTGCTCCGCACGTATGTCCGACCGAGCCTCCACCCGACTGGTGCTGCTCGGCACGGCGGGGGGGCCGCTTCCCTCGCCTGCCCGCGCCGGCATCGCCCAGGCCATCGCCGTCGGCGGGCGCACCTACCTCGTCGACTGCGGCAGCGGGGTCACCACCCAGCTGCGGCGGGCCCGCCTCCTCTCCGGCCTGCACCGGGTGTTCGTGACCCACCTGCACTCCGACCACGTGTGCGACTACTTCCACCTCTTCTGGCTGGGCTGGCCGGTGCTCCAGTGGAACCCGCCCGTGCGGGTGTTCGGGCCCGGCCCGGCCGGCGGGGCCGCCGCCCTCCCCCCCGACGACCCCGCCCGGCCGCCGGTGCCGCTGGTCGGGGCCGCCCACCCCACGCCGGGCATCCTCGAGCTCACCGAGCGGCTCATGGCCGCCGCCGCCTACGACGTCAACATCCGCATGCGGGAGGCCGGCCGGCGCGACCTCACCGCCCTGGTCGCACCCTCGGCCGTCGAGGTCCCGCCCGGCCTGGGCGCGGCCGGGCCCGACCGGGTGGCGCCCGACATGGAGCCGGTGCTGGTCGCCGAGGACGACGACGTGCGGGTCACAGCCACGCTGGTGCGCCACGCCCCCGTCTTCCCCGCCTTCGCCTACCGGCTGGACACCGACGCCGGCTCGGTCGTGGTCTCGGGCGACACGGCGCCGTCCCCCAACCTGGTCCGCCTGGCCCGGGGCGCCGACGTCCTCGTCCACGAGGTCTACGACGACGGCGGCGACCGGGACGACGACGACGCCGGCGCCGACGACGAGGAGCGATGGGAGGCGGCCCGGCGCCACCACCACCTCACCACCTCCCACACCGGGCTCAGCCGGGTCGGGGCGGTGGCGGCGGAGGCGGGGGTGCGCCGGCTGGTGCTCACCCACTTCGTCCCCGGCGACGACGTCCTCGCCGACGAGCACTGGCTGAAGGGCGTCAGGGACTTCGACGGCGAGGTGGTGGTGGGGCGCGACCTGCTGGAGCTCCCCCTGTGAGCCCGGTCGGCTCGCAACCGGAGGTTGCTCGCCGAGCTGATCGTGCTCCGGCGGGGCGGTGAGGGGGTCGTGACGGGGCCTCGGCGGACGCTGGCCGACCTGGTGGAGGCCCAGGTGCGGCGGACGCCGGCGGCGCCGGCGGTGGTGGCCGCCGACGGCGGGGCGTGGTCGTTCGCCGAGCTGGAGGGGCGGGCCAACCGGCTGGCCCACCGGCTGCGGGCGCTGGGCGTGGGCCCCGACGTGGCGGTCGGGGCGTGCCTGGAGCGCTCGCCGGGCATGGCCGCCGGGCTGCTCGGCATCCTCAAGGCGGGCGGGGCGTGCCTGCCCCTCGACCCCGCCTACCCCGAGGCCCGCCTGGCCCACATGCTCGACGACGCCTCGCCCCCCGTGGTCGTCACCACCGCCCCGCTGGCCGCCCGCCTCCCGCCCCACCGGGGCGCCGTGGTCCGCCTCGACGAGGACGGCCCCGCCCTGGAGCGCCACCCCGGCACCCCGCCCGAGCGCCACGTGGGCCCCGAGCACCTGGCCTACGTGATCTACACGTCGGGCTCGACGGGCCGGCCCCGGGGCGTGATGCTGCCCCACCGGGCCCTCGTCAACCACGCCCTGGCCGCCATCGGCCTCTACCGGCTCGGCCCCGGCGACCGGGTCCTCCAGTTCTGCTCGATCAGCTTCGACGTGAGCGTCGAGGAGCTGTTCCCCACCTGGGCGGCGGGCGCCACCGCCGTGCTGCGCCCCGACGACGTGCCGCTGCTCGGGCGGGACTGGGACGACTGGCTGGAGCGGCGGGCGGTGACGGTGCTGAACCTGCCCACCGCCTACGGGCACGACTGGGTGCGGGACCTGGCCGCCCGGGGCCGGTCGCTGCCGCCCGCCGTGCGGCTGGTGGTCGCCGGCGGCGAGCGGGCGCTGGCCGCCGGCCTGCGCCGCTGGCGGGAGGTGGCCAAGCCCGACGTGCGCTGGGTCAACGCCTACGGGCCCACCGAGGCGGCGGTGATGGCCACCACCTGGGAGGCGGGCGAGGGCGACGGCCACGACGGGCGGGACCCCCCCATCGGCCGGCCCCTGCCCGGCGTCACCGTCCACGTGCTCGGCGAGGCCGGTCGGCCGGTGGAGCGGGGGGAGGCGGGCGAGCTGTACATCGGCGGCGCCGGGCTGGCGCGGGGGTACCTCAACCAGCCCGAGCTGACCGCCCGGCGCTTCGTCCCCGACCCCTTCTCGGCGTCGCCCGGCGCCCGCCTCTACCGCACCGGCGACCTGGTGCGCGAGGGGCCCGACGGGATGCTCGAGTTCCTGGGCCGCACCGACCAGCAGGTGAAGGTCCGGGGGTTCCGCATCGAGTGCGGCGAGGTGGAGGCGGCGGTGGCCGCCCACCCGGGCGTCGACCAGGCGGTGGTGGTGGCCCGCGAGCCCCGGCCCGGCCACCGGGAGCTGGTGGCCTACGTCGTGCCCGCCGCCGGCGGGCGGGCCGACGCCGGCGACCTGCGCCGCCACGTGGCGGGCCGCCTGCCGGCGTGGATGGTGCCGGCGGCGTTCGTGGTTCTCGACGCCCTCCCGGTCACGCCCAACGGCAAGGTCGACCGCGACGCCCTGCCGGCGCCCGACCGGTCCGCCGGGCGGGGCGCCGGCCGGCCGCCGGCGCCGGGGACCGAGGAGGCGGTGGCCTCGGTGTGGAGGGAGGTCCTTGGCCTCGACGCCGTCGGCGCCGACGACGACTTCTTCGCCCTGGGCGGGCACTCGCTGGCGGCCACCCAGGCCGTCGCCCGCCTGCGCGAGCTGGCGTGGCCCGACGCCCCCCTCCAGGCCATCTTCGAGGCGCCCACGGTGGCCGAGCTGGCCGCCGCCCTCGACCGCCGGGCGGCGGGGGCCGCCACCCGGCCGCCCCTCGTCGCCCAGCGGCGGGCGGCGGGCGAGCCCCTGCCGCTGTCGCTGCCCCAGGAGCAGATGTGGGGGCTGGAGGTCGCCGCCGACCCCCCCGGCCTCTACAACGTCACCGCCCGGCGCCGCTTCGAGTCCGACGTGGACCCCGCCGTCGTCGCCCGCGCCGTCGAGCACCTGGCCGGCCGGCACGAGGCCCTGCGCACCTGGTTCGTGGTGGACGGCGGGCGGCCGCGGCAGGTGGTGGCCGACTCGGTCGCCGTCGGCCTGGAGGTGCACGACCTGGCCGGGCTGGCCGGCGGCGACCAGGACGCCGAGCTGCGGCGGCTGGTCGGCGACCAGGACGCCCGCCCGTTCGACCTGTCGGCGCCGCCGCTGTTCCGCGCCGCCCTCTACCGGCTGGGCGGGGCCGCCGAGCTGGCGGTGACCTTCGACCACCTGGTCTGCGACGGCACGTCGGCGTTCGTGTTCCTGAGCGAGCTGGCCGCCGCCCACCGGGCCCTGGCCGCCGGCCGGGAGCCGGCGCTGCGCCCGCTGCCCCTCCAGTACGCCGACTTCGCCCTGTGGCAGCGGCGGTGGGCGACCGACGAGCGCCTGGAGGAGCAGCTGGCGTACTGGCGGGAGAAGCTGGCCGGCATGCCCCTGGGCCCGGCCCTGCCCTTCGACCGGGTGCCCGAGCGCCCCACCCGGCGCATCTCGTCGCGGCCGCTGGCCGTGCCGCCGGCGGTGCACCGGGGCGTCACCGAGCTGGCCCGCTCGTCGTCGAGCACGGCCTTCGTGGTCGTCACCGCCGCCGTCCAGGCCGTGCTCGCCCGCCTGGGGGGGCGCACCGACGTGGTGGTGAGCACGACCCTGAGCGGCCGCCAGCGGGCCGAGCTGGAGGGCGTCGTCGGATTCTTCGCCGGCATCGGCCGCATCCGCACCGACCTGTCGGGCGACCCGACCTTCGCCACCGTGCTGGCCCGGGCCCGGGAGAGCGTGCTCGGTCTGTTCGACCACCAGGACGTGCCGTTCATGCGGGTGCGCCAGGCCCTGTTCCCCGACTTCCCGGGGCCGGGGGCGGGCGGGGGCGTCGGCCTGCTGGCCGCCCTGCCGGTGGACCTCCAGTACTTCCGGGCGGCGGCCGACGAGTGGGCGCCGGGGTCGGCGGTGGTGTCCCAACCGGCCCACCGCAAGGGCGCCGACCGGCTGTGGTTCCGCGGCCAGATGCACCCCCTGGCCCTGACCCTGCTCGACGACGGGCGGGAGATGTGGGGCGAGGTGAGCTGGAAGGTCGACTTCTACGACGACGCCACCATCGCCGCCCTGGCCCACGGCTTCGACCGGTTGCTGCGGGCGGCGGTGGCCGACCCCGGCCGGCGGCTGTCGGAGCTGCCGGCATGACCGGTGGGGAGCGCCCGTCGCTGGCCGACCGGTCCCACCCGCCGCCGCCCGCGCCGCCGGCCCGGGCCCTGGTCCGGGACCTGGCGGC
>JBKHXC010000072.1:0-5987 GCA_046566225.1 Acidimicrobiia bacterium | reverse complement strand
ATGTTGCCGTCCGAGGCGTGGACGAGGTGGACGTCCTGCCACTCGCCGCCCTTGGCCGAGTGGATGGTGGACAGGGTCAGCCAGTCGTCGTCGGCCGCCGGCGGGCCCGCCTCGTCGCCGGTGGCCGACGGGGGGTCCAGGGTGAGCTCGGCCAGGAAGCGGTGGCGCGACGCGTACCCGGTGGCCAGGGCCCGCAGGTGCTCAAGGTCGGCCAGGCGGGCCGGCGCCGTCGCCGGGTAGCGGCGGGCGAAGGGGGCGACGCACGCCTCGGCCAGGCGCTCGACCTGGGCGGCCGGCGGGAGGTCCCCGCCGGCGCACGCCGCCAGCGCCGGGCGCAGGGCGGCCAGGTCGTGGTCCGCCGCCGGCGGGAAGCGGGGGCAGTCGTCGCCCACCAGGCGGGCCAGCGCCGCCGCCTCGGCCACGCCCAGCTCGTCGACCAGGCGCCGGGTGGCGGCCGGGCCGACGCCCTCCAGGAGGCCCAGCACCCGCATCCAGGCCAGCTCGTCGCTCGGGTTCTCCAGGACGCGCAGCAGGGCGAGTAGGTCCTTGACGTGGGCCGCCTCCAGGAACCGCAGGCCGCCGTACTTGACGAACGGGATGTTGCGCCGGGCCAGCTCCAGCTCCAGGCCGTCGCTGTGGTGGCCGGTGCGGAACAGCACCGCCTGGGCGCGCAGGGCCACGCCCCGCTCCCGGTGCTCGAGCACGCTGTCGCACACCAGGGCCGACTGGGCCGCCTCGTCGGCGCAGGTGGCCAGCACCGGCCGGGCCCCGCCGGTGCGCACGGCCCGCTGGCGGGTGGCGAACCCGGCGGCGGCCTCGGCGATCACCGCGTTGGCGGCGGCCACGATCGGAGGCGTGGACCGGTAGTTGCGGTCGAGCACGACCACCTCGGCGCCGGCGAAGCGCTCGGGGAACTCCAGCATGTGGCGGGCCGACCCCGACCGGAACCCGTAGACGGCCTGGGCGTCGTCGCCCACGGCCGACACCCGCACCCCGGGCCCGGCCATGGCGGCCACGATGTCGGCCTGCACGGCGTTGGTGTCCTGGTACTCGTCCACCAGCACGTGGTCGAACGCCGAGCGCAGCACCGGCCCGGCGGTGGGGGACGACGCCAGCGCCCGCCAGTACAGGAGCAGGTCGTCGTAGTCCACCACGTTGCGCGCCCGCTTGCGCTCGACGTAGGCGGCGAACACGGCCCGGATGCCGTCGAGGTCGTCCCCGCACCAGGCGAACGACCGCGCCACCACGTCGGCCAGCGGCTGGTGGGCGTTAACCACCCGGGAGTAGATGGCCGCCAGGGTGTCCTTCTTCGGGAAGCGGCGGCCGGTCCGGCCCAGGCCCAGCTCGGCGCGCACGAGGCCGAGGAGGTCGGCGTTGTCGCCGGCGTCGAGCACGGTGAAGCCGGGCCGGAGCCCCACGGCGGCGCCATGCAGGCGCAGCAGCCGGTTGCCCACGGCGTGGAAGGTCCCGCCCCACACCCGGCGGGCGCCGGCCGCCCCGGCCAGGTGCCCGGCCCGGGCCAGCATCTCGCGGGCCGCCCGCCGGGAGAAGGTGAGCAGCAGGATGCGCTCGGGCCGGGCGCCGTCGGCCAGGAGGCGGGCGACCCGGCAGGCCAGGGTGCGGGTCTTGCCGCTGCCCGCCCCGGCCACGACCAGCAGGTGCCCGCCGTCGTGGAGCACGGCCGCCCGCTGCTCGGGGTCGAGGTCGTCCAGCCAGGCGAACATGAGTTCGCCAGGATAGCCGGGCGGCGGGACCGGGACGGGGGACCCGGCCCGGCCGGGGACCTGCCGGTCGCCGGAGCGGGCCGCGACCGTCGCGCCGGCGGGCGCTTCAGGCCCGGCGGTGGCCGGCCCACAGGGTGAACCGCAGGAGGGCGTGGTAGCCGAGGCGCTCGTAGACGGGGCGGCCGGGGTCGCTGGAGAGAAGCATGGCCGGCCGCCCGCCCGCCGCCCCGGTGGCCGTCGCCGTCAGCGCCCGGCCGACGCCCCGGCCCCGGGCCTCGGGCAGGGTGGCGACGAAGCTCACGTCCACGTGGTGGTCGCCCACCCACGCCGACGCCGTGCCCACCGCCCGGCCGTCGAGGTAGCCGACCCAGTGCCGCCACCGCTCGACGGACAGCGCCGCCTCGGGCAGCAGGCACCCGGGCTGCACGGGCTGGAGCCCCGGCTCGGGGAAGCCGTCCACCAGCACCCGCTCCCAGTCGGCGGCGGCCGCCGCGTCGGCCCCCGGGCGGCCCTCGAGGGCGGCCACCGGGTCGACGGCGAGGGGCCCGGGCAGGCGCGCCATGAGCGGGGGGTGGCCCACCCGGCCGAAGCCCAGCGGGGCCAGGTCCGGCGTGGGCCACGCCGAGAAGACCAGGAACGACCCGCCCGGGCGGCCGCCGTAGAAGGCGTGCATGCGCTCGCCCGCCTCCCGCCACTCGCCCTCGCCCAGGGGGCGCCCGGCCACGGCGACGTTGGCGAACATGGCGTCGACGCCCCCGTCGGTCAGGACCAGGCCCAGCTCGTCGTGGCGACGCACCCGCTCGCCCCGGGCGCGGGCGAGCACCGGGAACGACGTCGCCAGGCCCCGCACGTAGTCGTTGCACAGGTTGTCGCCCGGCGGCGTCGCCGGCCCGTAGCCGGTTTCCAGCTCCTCGTCGGCCTCCACGGCGACAGTGTGGCGCAGCCCCTACGACGGGTCCTCGGGGTCGGGCGCGTCGGGAGCGAACACGGCGATCCCGCCCCCGGCTCCGGGGGCCACGGCGGCGCCCGCCGGCACCTCGGCGTGAAGGTCGACCACGGCCCGCTCCACCCGGGCGCCGGCCCGCACCACCGCCCCGTCGAGCACCACGGCGGAGTCGACCACCGCCCCCTCCTCGACCACCACGCCGGGCGAGAGGACCGAGCGCACCACCCGCCCCTCGACCAGGCAGCCCGCCCCCACCAGCGAGTCCTCCACCGACGCCCCGGGGCCGAGGCGGGCCGGCCCGTGGCGGCGGCCGTTGGTGCGCACCGGCCACCGGGGGTCGTCGAGGTCGATCCCGGTGACGCCGTCGAGCAGGTCCCGGTGGGCCCGCCAGTAGCTCTCGGGCGTGCCCACGTCCCGCCAGTAGCCCTCGACGCGGTGCTCGAAGGCCCGCCCGCCGGCCACCAGGGCGGGGAGCAGGACGTCGCCGAAGTCCTCCAGCCCGCCCTCCTCGTCCGCCAGGCGCTCCAGGGCGCCGGCCAGCGTCGCCGGCCGGTAGGCGAACACCTCCATGGTCACCAGGTCGGTCGCCGGCTCGTCGGGCTTGTACCAGAACTCCCGGACCCGGCCGTCGCCGTCGACGTCCACCACCCCGAAGCGCGAGGCGTCCTCCTGCTTCACCCGGGTGGTGGCCATGGTCACGTCGGCGTCGCGGGCCAGGTGGGCGTCGACCACGTCGCGGTAGTCGAGGGTGTAGACGGCGTCGGCGCTCAGCACCAGCACCACGTCGGGGCCGAGGTCGGCGATGAGGTGGCGGTGGCGCCACAGCGAGTCGGCGTTGCCCCGGTGGAAGCCGCCCTCGTCGCCGCCGGTGAACGGGTGGAGCAGGAGCAGCCCGCCCGACGTGCGGTCCAGGTCCCACGGGCGGCCGTTGGACAGGTGGTCCTCCAGGGCGTGGGGCAGGTACTGCTGGACGACCCACACGTCGCTGATCCCGCTGTTGGCGCAGTTGCTCAGGGGGAAGTCGATCAGGCGGTGGCTGCCGCCGAAGGGCAGGGCGGGCTTGGCCCGCCGCCGGGTGAGCGGCCCCATGCGCCCGCCGGCGCCGCCGGCCAGGACCAGGGCCAGGGTGCGGGGTCGGGCCCCGGGCGCCGGCATGGCGATGCTCTACCCAGGCCGGCCCGGGCCATGCCCGGCGCCTCAGGGCCGGTGGCCGGGGACGAGGTCCTTCACCGCCGAGAACAGCAGGGGGCGCAGGCCCGGGGCGTGGGCGGCCTCGACGGGCTCGAGCAGCAGGCCGGTGTGGTCGCCCAGGTCCAGGCGGTCGACCACCCGGCCGGCGAACCACGAGGGGCACTCCTCGAGCAGCGGGGCGCCGCCGGGGCCGGGGCGCCACGCCACCCGGGCGAACTTGTCCGTGCGGTCGCCCGTCTCCTCGCCGAACAGCCGGGCCAGGTCCGCCCGCTCGGCGGGGAGGGCGTGGACCGCCACCACGCCCGCCCCGGCGGCCACGCCCGCCGTGTGGTTCGCCCGCGAGATGCACACCAGGTAGCGGGGCGGGTCGAAGCTGCACTGGGTGGAGAAGCCCACCAGGCAGCCGGCCCGCTCCCGGCCGTCGGACGCGGTGACCACGAGCATGGCGTAGTCGAGGTCGCCGGTGATCTCGGAGAAGGCGTCGCCCGGGCCCACGGGCGTAACCTTCCACGGTGAGCGCCCCGTGAACCGCTGGCTGCGCTCCGGCGAGCGCCCGCCGGCCGCCGACTACGACCGCCGCTTCGCCGAGAAGGCGGCCTCCGGGGACGACGTCCACGGCGAGGCGTCGTTCGTGGAGTCGCTCGGGCCCCGCTGCGTGCTCGACGCCGGCTGCGGGACGGGGCGGGTGGCGATCGAGCTGGCCCGCCGGGGCATCGGGGTGGTGGGGGTCGACCTCGACGCCGAGATGCTCGAATTGGCCCGCTCCAAGGCTCCCCACCTCGACTGGCGCTGCGCCGACCTGGCCGTCGCCGACCTGGCCGACGTGGCGCCGTTCGACGTGGTGGTCGCCGCCGGCAACGTGATGATCTTCGTCGAGCCGGGGACGGAGGCGGCGGTGGTGGCCAACCTGGCCCGCCACCTCGCCCCCGGCGGCGCCCTGGTGGCCGGGTTCCAGCTCGGCCGCCACTACGCCCTGGCCGAGTACGACGGGCACTGCCGGGACGCCGGGCTGGCGTTGGCCGAGCGCTGGGCCACCTGGGACCGCCGCCCGTGGGTCGAGGGCGGCGACTACGCCGTGTCGGTGCACCGCCGGCCGTGGCGGCGCGCCTCCCGCCGCCGAGGTCCCCGCGCCGGCCGTAGAATCGAGGTCATGGAGACCGAGGACCAGCTGCTCACCGTGGCCGAGGTGGGCCGCCTCACGGGCCTGACCCGCAAGGCCCTGCGCCTCTAAGAGGAGCTGGGGCTGGTGGAGCCCGCCGGGCGCACCGACGCCGGCTACCGCCTCTACGACGATGAGGCGCTGCGCCGCATCGAGCTGGTCAACCGGGCCAAGGTGCTGGGCCTCAGCCTGGCCGAGACCAACGAGTTCATCCACGTGGCCGAGGGCTACTGCGGCGAGAACCACCCCCAGCTGGCCGCCCTGGTGCAGGGGAAGCTGTCGGAGACCGAGCGGCGCATCGAGGAGCTGCGCACCCTGGGAGACACGCTGCGCGGGGTGCTCGACCGGCTGGCGGCCACCGAGGGCCAGCACCGCTGCGAGGAGACGCTGTGCACGTGCGGGGGCGGCCTCCTCACCATCCGCCCCAAGACGGCCCGCTCCTGACCCCTCCGGGGGGCTAGCCCTCGGGGGCCCGCTTGCGCCGGCGGCGGACGGTCGCCACCGGCGCCGCCTCGCCGACCGCCGGGCCCGGAGCCCGGGTGCCGTTCCCGCCGCCGCCGCCGTCGCCGGCCGCCGGCTCGGCCGCCGGGACCGGAGCCCCGGTGCCGTTGCCGTCCTCGCCGCCGGCCTCGTCGCCGGCCTCCTCCTCGTCGATCATGAACTCGATGAGCCAGCGGTCCTGGAGGATGTCGTAGTCGGGGCGACGAGCACGGCGTAGCGCTCGAAGTACAGGATCTGCTTGCCCAGCAGCACCAGGGCGCGGGGCAGCTGCACGCCCTTGGGGGCCGCCATGCGGACGGCCTGCCCGAAGATCTCCAGGTAGTCGATCTCGGTGATCGGCTTCGACAGCCACGGCGTGACCAGGCGGGCGATGGCGGCGGCGGCGCGGTCGTGGTCGGTGGCGTGCCCCAGGTGGGCGCCCAGCTCGGCCAGGCAGCGGGTGACCTCGCCGAAGTCCTGGCGGTGC
>JBKHXC010000071.1:0-1711 GCA_046566225.1 Acidimicrobiia bacterium | reverse complement strand
CCAGGGCGGCGCTGCCGTCGGCGCTCACCCCGGCGACCAGCCCCTCCCCGAGGGCCCGCTCCGGCCCCGGGAGGTAGCTCGGGGCGGGCGTGGTGGTCGACGGGGTGGGCGGCTCGGTGACGACCCGGGTGCCCTCCCGCTCGTCCCGGGGGCGCACGACCACCACCGAGGCGACCACCAGGGCCACGGCGGCGGCCACGGCCACCACGGCGAGGCCGGGGTGCGGGCGCCGGTGGGCGGAGCGGCCACGCCGGCTCCACCGGCGCCCGCCCGGCGGGCCCTCGGCCGCCAGCCGCTCCTCCAGCTCCTCCCAGAACCCGGGCCGGTGCTCGGGCGTGGGCAGGGCCCGCAGGGCGGCGCCCAGGTCGCGGTCGCGGTCGTCGTTCATCGCTCACCTCCCTTCCGGCCCAGCCGTTCCCGCAGGATGGCGTGGGCCCGGAAGAGCCTGGAGTGCACGGTCCCCTCGGCCACGCCGAGGATGCGGGCGGCGCTGGCGTGGTCGAAGCCCTCGGCGTCGACCAGCATCACGACGGCCCGCTGCTCGGGGGACAGGGCGGACAGGGCGTCGGACAGGCTGCCCCGCACCGCCGCCCGCTCGCCCGGGTCGGGGTCGGCCGAGGCCCGCTCGGCCAGCCCCTCGAAGGGCACCACGTCGGCCCGCTTCGAGCGGCGGAGGTGGTCGAGGCAGGCGTTGTAGGTGACGCGGTAGAGCCACGTCCCCGCGCTGGCGTCCCCCCGGAACCCGGCCATGCCCCGGTACGCCTTCACGTAGACCTCCTGGAGGACGTCGTCCATGTGGCCGGCGTCGCCCAGGAGGCGAAAGGCCAGGGCCCGCAGGCCCCGGTCGTAGTGCGACACGATCGCCCGGAACGCCCGCTGGTCGCCGGCGCGGGCCCGTTCCAGGACCCCGGGGTCGACGTCGCTCACCCGCTCGGTGGTGGCACCCTTCGGCATGCCCGGTTGGACGCCGGCACCGCCGGTTCGCTTCCCCTCGCCCTCGATCCGGCCAACGTAGGCCCCGCCCTCGCCCCGCCGCCTGCGAAATCCGTCACACCCGCCGGGTCAGGGGAACGGCCGGCGACCGCCGGCCGGCCGGCGTACGGCCGCCCCCGGCTGCCGGCCAAGGTCCTCACCGACTTCGTGCGGCACCAAGTGGCGCTATGCGCCCTTTCCTGCCGCATGAAGCCCACCCGCCGGCCCCGGGCCGTGGTCAGCGGGCCCCACCGGCTCGGCGGCTGAGGGGCCGGCGGGGAGGCGGGGGCGGAGGACGGTCAGCAGTGGGCGTCCCGGTACGCCTGGATGCGGCCGATGGCGGCGCGCACGGGCTCGGGGTAGCGGGCCATGTCGGCGGACCCGGGGACGGCCGGGTCGACGAGCTCGACCACGTGGTCACGGAACGCCTCCACGTCGGGCCGGACGTCGTCGGGGGCGGCGGCGACCATGCGGTCGAGCTCGGCCAGGTGCTCGGGGGAGCCCAGGTACGACTCCTCGACCTCGCCGTCGGTGGCGGCCAGCACGGCGCAGAACCGGCCGCTGCCGGCCGCCGTGGTCGTCGAGGTGGGCGCCGCGGTGGGCCCCGCCTGCTCGCCGCCCGCCTGCCCGTCGCCGCACCCGGCGGCGAGCAGCGCCATCCCGACCACCGCGGCGGCCACGGTCCGCCGGGGACTGGCGGCTCGGCGCCCGCCGGGCGGCGCCGGCCGACGGTCCCGGA
>JBKHXC010000070.1:0-7453 GCA_046566225.1 Acidimicrobiia bacterium | reverse complement strand
GGCGTGGGGCCGTTGTCCGGCTGCGGCGAGCCGAACAGGCTGATGTTGAAGGCGTGGACGCCGTAGGCGCTGCCGGTGACGGCGCTCACCCCGTCGTGGTCGGCGGCGGCCGGGACCACCCAGGTCGTGGCCAGGGCCACCGTTGCCAGCAGGGCGAGGATCGACCGGTGAAGGCTGCGACAAGGGGATGACGTGGGCATCGACGGGTTCCTCCCTACTGGTGGACTCCTGGGTGACCGCCATTCGGGTCCGGGGTGACCCTAGAACGCCGAATAGGGCCGTGTCACTACCCACGGGGAAAATCGAGTGCGCGCAACCGAGCGCCCCGGGGGGCGAAGGCGGGCGAGGCGTCCACCAGGAGGCGGGCGGTGGCGCTCTGCGGGGACGACGACACCAGCGACGACGGCCCCTCCTCCACCATCCGGCCCCCGTCGAGGACGACCATGCGGTCGGTCGTCTTGCGCACCACGGCGATGTCGTGGGACACGAGGACGAGCCCCAGGCCCATCTCCACCTGGAGCTCGCGCAGCACCACCAGCAGGCGGGCCTGCTCGGAGGCGTCCAGCATGGCGGTGGGCTCGTCGGCGACCAGCAGCTTGGGCCCGGCCACCACCGCCCGGGCCAGGGCGATGCGCTGGAGCTGGCCGCCGGACAGCTCGTGGGTGCGGGCCCGCAGGAACGTCCCCGAGCTGGGCAGCCCCACGCTCTCCAGGGCGCGGGCCACGGCCGCCGCCCGGGATCGCTCGTCGCCCTCCCTGGCCACGTCCAGCGGCTCGCGCACCAATGCCTCGACGTCCAGGCGGGGCGACAGGGCGTCGGCCGGGTCCTGCATGACGAGCTGGATGCGCCGCCGGCGCCGGCGGTCCTCCCCCCGCCACGAGGTGGGCAGGGGCTCGCCCTCCAGCACGACGGCGCCGGCGTCGGGCGCCAGGTGGCCGGAGACGACGCGGGCCAGGGTCGACTTCCCGCTGCCCGACGGCCCCACCACGCCCACCGACTCGCCCTCGCGCAGGGTGAGCGACACGTCGGCCAGGGCGGGCACCGCGTCGCGGCCGCGGCCGTAGGTCTTGGTCACCCCCCTGGCCTCCAGCAGGACCTTCAGCCCCCCGAAGTGGCACAGCACCCGCCGGCCCCGGGAGGCGACGAGCGCCGGCCGCTCGGCCGAGCAGACCGGCTCGGCCTGGGTGCAGCGGGGGTGGAAGGGGCAGCCGGGCGGGACGGCCCGGGGGTCGGGGGCCCGCCCGCGGATGGGGCGCAGGTCCTTGGTGGTGGACATGACCGGGTAGGCGTTGACCAGGGCCCAGCTGTAGGGGTGGGCGGGGTCGCCGACGACCCGGGGGGTGTCGCCGTCCTCCATGGCCTCGCCGGCGTAGAGCACGATGGTCCTCGACGCCAGGGTGGTGGCGTCGGGGAGGTCGTGGGAGATCACGATCAGGGCGAAGCCCCGCTCGCCGGCCAGGCGGGCGATGCGCCCCACCAGGTCGCCCCGGGTGCCGGGGTCGAGCCCGGCGGTGGGCTCGTCGAGCACGACCAGGGGGGGGTCGAGGGCCAGGGCCATGGCCACGGCGGCCCGGCGGCGCTGGCCGCCCGAGACCTGGTGGGGGTAGCGGTCCAGCAGCGCGGGGTCCAGCAGCACGTCCTCGGCCAGCTCGGCCGACCGCTTCCGGGCCTCGGCGGCGCCCATGCCCAGCCGGTCCCGCATGGGCTCGGCCACCTGCGTCCCGAGGGTGGCCACCGGGTTGAACGGCGACCCCTGGAGGGCGAGGGCCACCGTGGCCCAGCGCACCGAGCGCAGCTGTTCCTCCGAGGCCCCGAGCAGCTCGACGCCGTCCACCCGCACGCTGCCGCGGGCCTCGGGGGGCTGCACCAGGCCGGCCAGGCACAGGGCGACGGTGGACTTGCCCGACCCGCTCTCGCCCACGATGGCCAGCGACTCGCCCCGCTCGAGGGTGAAGCTCACCCCCCGGACGGCGTCGACCTCGCCGCCGAAGCGCACGGCCAGGTCCCGCACCTCCAGCAGCGGGGCGGAGCCGGCCGGCGACGGGGCCTGGCCGTTGGTCGTCATGGGCGCCGCGCCGGGGCGGGACCGATCCCGTGGAGCCGGATGTCCATGGATTCCCCCTCGTGCTGGCCGGGCGCCGGGGCGGCTTCCCCGCCGGGTGCGCGGTAGATCGTCGCACATAGGTGTGGCGAGGTAACGTTCGGCCGACCGCGACGCGAGGGGGGAGTGGTGCCGTGCCGGGCGGCGCGTGGCCGGAGGAGGCGACGGTGGACCTGTGGGTGGCGCCCCTCGACCTGCCCGCCGACGGCCTCGGCCGCCTGGCCGCCGCCCTCGGCGCGGGGGAGCGCCGGCGGGCGGCGCGGTACCGGTCCCCCGCCGACGCCCGCCGCTTCACCGCCGCCCGGGGGTGGCTGCGCCACGTGCTGGGGGCGGTGCTGGGCGTCGATCCGGCGGCCGTGCCGGTGAGCGAGGGCGCCGGCAAGCCCCACCTCCCGGCCGGCGGGCCCCGGTTCAACGTCTCCCACTCCGGCGAGCTGGTCGTGGTGGCGGTCGCCCCCTTCGAGGTGGGCGTGGACGTCGAGCACGCCCGCGCCGGGCGGCGGTGGGCCGACGTGGTGGCCCTGGCCTGCGCCCCCGAGGAGGTGGCGGCCCTCCCCGCCCACCCCGGCGACGAGCGGGAGGACGGCTTCCTCGCCCTGTGGACGGCCAAGGAGGCCTACCTCAAGGCCACCGGCGAGGGACTGGCGGTCGACCCCCGGCGGGTGGTGGTCGGGCGCCCGGCCCCCGGGCGGGCGTCGGCGGTGACCGTGGACGGGGCGCCCACCGGGTGGTCGGTGCGCCCCGTCGCGCCCGCCGGCGGCTACGTCGGCGCCGTGGCCGCCCGGGGCGCCGGCTGGGGCGTCCGCCTCCGCCCCGCCGCCGAGCTGGGCCGGGCGCCGGCCGGGGCCCGGCCGTGACCGGCGTGGAGGCGCCCGGCCCCCTCGCCCTCCACGACGGCGGCCTCGACGCCACCGCCGCCGTGGTCGCCCGGGTCCGGCCGGACCAGCTCGGGCTGCCCACCCCGTGCGCGGCCTGGGACGTGCGCGGCCTCGTCGGGCACCTGGTGGAGGCCAACGACCTGTTCACGGTGGCGGCCGGGGCCGACCCCCCGCCCCACCCCGACGACGACCCCCTGGCGTCCTACGCCGTCTCCACCCACGCCGTGCGCCGGGCCTGGCACCGGCCCGGCCTGCTGGACGAAGAGGTCACCCTGCCCTTCGGTTCCTTCCCCGGCTGGGTGGCGGTGCGCATGCACTTCGTGGACCACTTCGTCCACGGCTGGGACCTGGCGGTGGCCACCGGCCAGGACGCCGCCCTCGACCCGGTCCTGGCCACCGCCGCCTACCAGGAGATGAGCGAGGCACTGGTCGGCGCGCCGCGGGGCCCGGGGCTCCCCTTCGGGCCGGCCGTGCCCTGGCCCGACGACGCCCCCGTCCACGAGCGGCTGGTGGCCCTGCTCGGCCGCCGGCCCCGGGCCCGGTGACCTCTCCCGCCCGCTTCGGCGCCGTCCACCACGTGGGCGTCACCGTGGCCGACCTCGACCGGGCGGTGCGGTTCTGGGAGGCCCTGCCGGGCGTGGCGTCGCGCGACCGACGGGTCCTCCAGGGGCCGCAGCTCGCCACCATGGTCGGCTACGCCGGCGTCCGCATCGAGTGCGCCTGGCTCGACCTGCCCGGCGGCGTCGCCCTCGAGCTGCTGCGCTACCTCGACCGCGACGACGCCGCCTACGACCCCGGCACCGCCCATCCGGGCAACGTCCACGTCTGCCTGCGGGTGGACGACATGGACGCCGCCCACGCCCACGCCGTGGCGTGCGGCGCCCGGCCGGTCAGCGCGCGGCCGGTGGACGTGGCCGCCGGCCCCCGCGCCGGCGCCCGCCTCGCCTACCTGCGCGACCCGGACGGGGTCACCATCGAGCTGGTCCAGGACCCGCCGTCGTGAGCGGGCCGGCGGCCGGGGGCGGGGCCGCCGTGGTGCCCGACCTCCTGCGCCGGCGGGTGGCGGAGGCGGCGGGCCAGGTGGCCCTGCGGGTGGGCGACGCCGAGGCGCTCACCTTCGCGCGGTGGGACGCCCGCTCCGACGCGGTGGCCGCCGGCCTGGCCGCCCGGGGCGTGGGCCGGGGCGACCGGGTCGGCCTGGTGCTGCCCGCCGCCCGGTGGGCCGACGTCGCCGTGTGCTGGATGGGGGCGCTGAAGGCGGGGGCGGTGGCCGTCCCCCTGGGCGAGCGCTTCGCCGGGCCCGAGCTGGCCGGCGTCCTCGACCACGCCCGGGCCTCTGCCGTGGTGTGCGCCGACCCGGCGGGCGTGCCCGGCACCGGCCCGTCCCGGTGGGCGGCGACCCCGGGCGACCTGGAGGCGGCCGGCGCCGGCCCGGCCGCCGCCTCCCCGCCGGGCCCCGACGACCTGGCCGAGGTCGTCTACACGTCGGGACGACCGGCGCCCCCAGGGGCGTGGCCTGCACCCACCGCAACCTGCTGGCCCACGACCTCCCGCCCGACGAACCGGCGGCGGCCGGGCCGGTGTCGTTCCTCCACGCCTTCCCGGTCGGCACCCACGCCGGCCAGGAGGCGCTGCGGGTGCCGCTGCGGGCCCCCGGCCGGGTGGCCGTCGCCCTCCCCGCCTTCGACGCCGACGCCCTGTGCGCCCTGGTCGCCCGCCACCGGGTCGCCCGCCTCCAGCTCGTCCCCGCCATGGCCCAGGTGCTGGTCGCCTCGGGGGCGGCCCGCCGCCACGACGTCACCTCGGTGCGGCGGGTGGTCCTGTCGTCGGCGCCCGCCCCGCCCGCCCTCTTCGCCCGCCTGGCCGAGGCCTTCCCCGCCGCCTCGCTGTGGAACGCCTACGCCCTCACCGAGGCGGGCGCCGCCCGCACCCTGGTGGAGTGGGACGAGCGCCGGCCCACCGCCGTGGGCCGCCCGGTGGGGGAGACCGAGGTGCGGGTGGTCGACGAGGCCGGCGAGGCCGTCCCACCCGGCACCGCCGGCGAGGTGTGGCTGCGGCGCAGGGGCACGCCGCCCCGCTGGTACCTCGACGACCCCGAGGCGACGGCTCGGACCTTCGTGGACGGCTGGGTGCGCACCGGCGACCTCGGCCGCCTGGACGGCGACGGGGTGCTCCACCTGGTCGGCCGGGCCAAGGACCTCATCATCACGGGGGGGTCCAACGTGTCGCCCGTCGAGGTGGAGAACGTGCTCTTCGAGCACCCGGGGGTGGCCGACGCGGCGGTGCTCGGCGTCCCCCATGCGGTGCTGGGCGAGGACGTGGCGGCCGCCGTGGTCCTCCGCTCCCCGGCGGTGCCGGTGCGCGAGCTCCAGGACCTGGTGCGCTCCCGCCTGGCCGAGCACAAGGTGCCCCACCACGTCGTCGTGGTCGACCGCCTGCCCCGCAACCCGTCGGGCAAGGTCGTCAAGGACGAGCTGCGGGCCCGGTTGGCGGCGGCCCGGGCCGGCACCGGCAAGGCGGCGCCGGCCGGCCCCCGCAGCCCCACCGAGGCGGTGGTGGCGTCGGTGTGGGCGGCGGTGCTGGAGGTCCCCGAGGTGGGGCCCGACGACGACTTCTTCGCCCTGGGCGGCCACTCGCTGGCCGCCGCCCAGATCGCCGCCCGCCTGGCCGACGCCCTGGGCGTGGACCTGGGCCCGGCGGCCGTGTTCGAGTCCCCCACCGTGGCCGAGCTGGCCCGGGCCGCGGAGGCCGCCGGCGGCGCGGCGCCGGCCGCCGCCCGCCGGCCCCAGCCGGTACGCTCGGGGCGTCCCGCCGAGGACCAGAGAACGGAGCCGCCGTGACGCTTGCGCAGGTGATCGACGACCACTTCCTGACCCGGTACCGCCAGCTCCTCGACGCCGAGGACGCCGCCTTCGACGCCCTCGAGCACGCCTACGAGGAGGGCGACCGGGCCCACTTCGAGCTCGACCTGAGCGCCTGGCAGGACGCCATCGAGCGAAGGCTGTCGTACCTGCGCCGCCTGGGCGTGACCGTCGACGGGCGGGAGCCCTCCGAGGTCTCGGCCTGAGGCTTCGACCTCGTTCGTTCGCCGCGTACGCGGCGGCAGGTCCGTGGCCGCACCCGCCGCCGCAGGCGGCCTCCACGGCTGCGGACACGGCAGAAGGGACAGGGCGGAGGCGGCGCGAGCTCCGCTCGCCCGCCGGAGCACCATCCAACTCGACCGAGTGGAGTGAGCGAAGCGAACGAACGAGGTCGAAATGCCCTCTCAGCCGAGGAGGGCGGCCACCTCGTCGCGCTCGGCCAGGAGCTCGTCGGTGGTGATCCGGAGCCGCTCCCGGGCGAAGTCGTCGAGGGCGAACCCCTCGGCCACCGCCCACCCCTGCCCGTCGCTCACCACCGGGTAGCCGAACTGGAGGCCCTCGGGGACCCCGTACTCGCCCCGGCTGGCCACGGCCAGGGCGGCGTTGTCGCCCGCCGGCGTGGGTGACCAGACGCTGCGCACCGACCCCACGGCGGCGTTGGCGGCCGAGGCGGCCGACGACGCGCCCCGGGCCCTGATCACGGCCGCCCCCCGCTGCTGGACGGTGGCGATGAACTCGCCCTCCAGCCACCGGCGGTCGCCGATCACCTCGGGGGCGGGGCGGCCGGCGATGGTGGCGTTGGCGAAGTCGGGGAACTGGGTGGCCGAGTGGTTGCCCCAGACGGCCAGGTTGCGCACCTCGGCCACGGGCACGCCGGCCCGGGCCGCCAGCAGGGCCCGGGCCCGGTTCTGGTCCAGCCGGGTCATGGCGAACCACCGGTCGGGGGGGATCTCGGGGGCGTTGGTGCGGGCGATCAGGCAGTTGGTGTTGCACGGGTTGCCCACCACGAGGACCCGCACGTCGCCGGCCGCCCCGGCGGCCAGGGCCCGGCCCTGGGGCCCGAAGATGCCCCCGTTGACGGTGAGCAGGTCCCGCCGCTCCATGCCCGCCTTCCGGGGCACCGAGCCCACCAGCAGGGCCCACGACGCCCCGTCGAAGGCGGCCTTGGCGTCGGCGGTGGCCTCCACGCCGGCCAGCAGGGGGAAGGCGCAGTCGGCCAGCTCCATCACCACGCCCTCCAGGGCCGGGAGGGCGGGCTCGACCTCCAGCAGCTGGAGGACGACCGGCACGTCGGGGCCGAGCAGGTCGCCGTTGGCGATCCGGAACACCAGGTTGTAGCCGATCTGGCCGGCGGCGCCGGTGACGGCCACCCGGACGGGCGCGCGCGACGTCATCGGCGGAGGCTACGACGAACCAGTCGCGGGAGCGACTCGGATCCGAGTCGCTCCGTGCACGGGTCCGGCTCGGGCTACAGGCGCTCGACCACGGCTTCGGCGAACTCCGAGCAGCGCACCTCGGTGGCGCCCTCGGTGAGGCGGGCGAAGTCGTAGGTCACGATGCCGGCGCCGATGGTGGCCTCCAGGGCGCGGACGATGTCGGCGGCGGCGTCGGCC
>JBKHXC010000069.1:0-4605 GCA_046566225.1 Acidimicrobiia bacterium | reverse complement strand
CACCCCGGTGATCTCGCACGCTCGCCCTCGGCCACCCGGCCCCGCACCACGGCGGTCCGGTCGATGCGCACCACCACCTTGGTGGGCACCGGCGAGCGGCCCGGCGCCGGCGGAGCCGGGGACGGGGCCGGCGCCGCGGGCGCATCGCCAGCCGGCCCGGTCGGCCCCGCCCGCGACCTCTGCCCCCGGCCCCGGCCGGCGGGCGGCGGCGGCGGCGGCGCGGGCCATGTCCAGCAGGCCGTCGGCGGCGTAGGCCTGGGAGGGCTCGCGCCGGCCGTCCCGGCGGGCCCGGTCGAACGCGGCGGTGGCGAAGCCGTATCGGAGGGGTGCGACACTCCGATCCCGGAGCGGCTCACCCCTCCCGGCGCGGGTGTCCATCACCCCAAACCGATGCCGCCGTTGCGGCGCTTGATGGAGTACAGCCCCTGGTGCCCCTTCTCTGCCAGCTGCCTCTGCCGGCTGCTGCTCGGCCACCACGGTCCACCTACGTGGGTACTGAGGTTCGACGGCGACGCCGCCGCCGCTGGAGCGGGCACGGGGATCCTCGCGCCGGCGCCGGCGTCGAAGCCGTTGAGCCGGTCGACGGCAGGCAGGCACGCGATCTCGTCAACGGCCGATCGGCGGGATCACGCGGCGCTGACCTGGCGTTTCGAGTGGGCCGTAAGGGACTTGAACCCCTGACCCCTTGCGCGTCATGCAAGTGCTCTACCAAGCTGAGCTAACGGCCCCGGACCTCGGGCCCGACCTTACCATCGGGCCGCGCCGGCACGAGGACCGCGAGCGCCCCGGGCAGGGACCGGAACCGCAGGGGCGGCGCCAGGCGGACGACCTCGCCGTCGACCGCCACCGCCACGTCGGCGGCGGCCAGGGCGACCTCCACCTCACGCACCCGGCTGGAGGCCAGCAGCGGCGAGGCGCCCAGGCGGCCGACGAGGAGGTTGATGACCGTGCGCGTGCGGGCCAGCACGGCGTCGGCCCGCAGGACGCGGACGTCGAGGAGCCCGCCGTCGAGCACCTCGCGGCTCATCAGGTCGGTGAGCCCGTCGCCGTAGCAGCCGTTGCCCACGAAGACCAGCCAGGCCCGGTACGCCCGCCCGCCCACGCTGGCTCGGAAGCGGTGGCCCTGGCGAGCCTGGGCCCAGGCGGCGGTCACGTTGGCCACCGCCTTGGGCAGCCGGCGCTCGTGGGCGTCCCGCTCGCTGACGAGGGCGGCGTAGAACCCGATGCTGGCGTTGTTGACGAAGCGCTCGCCGTTGACCTCGGCCAGGTCGACCTCCCGCCGCACGCCGCCGAGCGCCGCCGCCGCATCGGCCACCGTCTCGATGCCCAGCTGGCGGGAGAAGTGGTTGCGGGTGCCGGTGGGGACGGGGACCAGCGGGATGCCGGTCCCGGCCAGCAGCGACGCCACGCACCGGATGCTGCCGTCGCCTCCGGCCGCGGCGACGAACCGGGGGCCACGGGCGATGGCCGCCTCCGCCAGCCCCTCCAGCTCGTCGCCGCCGCACTCGACGACGTCGTGGCCCGCGAAGTGCTCCCGGACCTCCGCTGCCGAATCGGCCTGGGGGCCGGAGTCGGGGTTCACCAGGACCACGCCGCCCCCGTCCGCCACGTGGCCATCCTCCCACGGCCCGTGCCCCCGGCCTGCGGCACCCTCCTGGCCCCGGCCGCCGGCCCGCCGGGCGGGGAGCGCTGCTAGCGTGACCGATCGGCCTTGCCCGCCCGGACTCCCCCCCGTACCCTGCCGCCGTGGCCGCGTCCTCCCCGGAGCCGGCGCCGGCGAGGGGACGTGCCGCCGCCGTCCTGGCCGAAGCCGCCCGCGCCGTCCACGGCGAGAGCGACCGCCACCGCCTGCTGGCGTGGGTCGCCGAGGCGGCCCGCCGGCTGACGTCGGCCGACGTCGCCGGCGTGTGGCTGTCGGCCGACGACCCCCGGCAGTGGGTCACGGCCTCGTCCCGGGCGCCGGCCGGCGCCGCCCTCGCCGCCGTGGGCGACCCCCGCCACCACGCCTCCCTCCACCCCGCCGTCCGCGGCGGGCGGCCCGTCCGCCTGGGCGCCGGAGCGGGCGAGGGGCCGCCCGACGCCGGGCTGGCGGCCGCCCTGGCCGGCCTGGGGAGCGTCGTGGCCGTGCCCGTCCCCGGCGCCGACGCCGCCAACCACGGCGTGATCGTGGCCGCCGCGGCCGCGGAAGGGCGGTTCACCGCGGAGGACGAGGACGGCCTCGCCGTGCTCGGCTGCCACCTCGGGGTGGCCGTCGACAACCTGGAGGACCGCCGCGCCCTCGAGGAGCTGCGCGCCACCGAGCAGCAGATGGTGAACCAGCTCCAGGCCGCGGTGGTGCCCGAGCGCCCGGTGGTCGCCAACACCGAGCTGGGGAGCTTCTTCTCGCCGGCCGACCCCGGCGTGGCCACCGGCGGTGACCTCCACGACTGGATCGTCCTGCCCGACGGCGACCTGCACGTGGCCGTGGTGGACGTGATGGGCAAGGGCGTGGCGGCCACCAAGGACGCCCTGGCCGTCACCCACGCCCTGCGCCTGCTGGTGCTGGACGGATGCCCGCTCGACGACGTCGTCCGCCGGGCCGACGCCATCGTGACCGCCCAGAACCCGGAGCTGGTGGCCACCCTCCTGGTCGGCCGCTACCGGCCGGCAACCGGCGAGCTGCGGCTCGCGGGCGGGGGCCACCCGCCGGCGTTCGTCGTCCCGGACGGCAGGGCCCGTGAGGTGACCGCCCCGGGCGTCCCCATCGGGTGGCCGGGGGCGGGCTCGGAGGCGGTGGCCGAGGTCACCCTGGGGCGCACCGACAGCTTCGTCCTCTACACCGACGGTCTGGTCGAGGGGACCAAGGACGTGGTGACCGGTCTGGCGTCGCTGCGCCGCTTCGCCGAGGAGACCGCCCCCTACCCGGCGCCCCAGCAGGCCCGCATCCTGGTCGAGCGGACCCTGGCGGGGGCCGCCCGCCGGGACGACTCGCTGGCCCTGATCGTGCGCCGCCGGATGCCGCCGCCGCCCGCCGGGGCGTCGGCTCTGGGGCCGTTCGAGCACCGGCTGTCGCACAGCATGGCCGCCGTTTCGGTGAGCAGGGGCCTGCTGCGCGAGTGGCTCGTCCGGGTGCCCGTCGACGCCGACGCCATCCACGACCTCCTGCTGGCCGCCACCGAGCTGTGCGCCAACGCCGTGGAGCACGCCACCTGGCAGGGCGACGGAGTGGTCCTGCGCGCCCGCACCGAGGGCGCCGACGTCGTCCTCGAGGTCGACGACGACGGGGGCGGCCTCAACTGGCCCATGTTCGCCCTCGAGCCGCCCGATCCGAGGGCCGAGCACGGGCGCGGCCTGTGGCTGGTGCGGACGTTCACCGACGAGGTCACCCCCGAGACGTCGGGCGTCCGCACCCGCATCCGGTGCGTGAAGCGGGCGGTCGTCGCCGCGCCGGCCTCGCCGCCCGCCCGCTAGCGCGGCGTTCTCCTAGTGCCGCAACAGGGAACCTTTGCGTGGTTCGCGACCCGGTTCAGCGTTGTTGCGCCAGGGTCTGAGGCTGTACGAACCACGCAAAGGTTCCCTTAAGCGGCACTAGATTGGCCCGACCATGACCGACTCCCGTGGCACCTCCGACGCGCCCGTCCCCGATCCCGTCCCCGACGCCGACCGCGCCGAGCAGGAGATCCCCGCCCTCGACGACGAGGTGGAGGAGGCGCCGGTCGCCATCGCCCCCGACGTCCCCGAGGCCGACGCCATCGAGCAGGCCGTTCCCGTCCCGCTGCCCGACGACGACGAGGCGCCCCGCTAGCGCGTCGACCTCATTCGTTCGCTCCGCTCACTCCATTCGGTCGAGTTGGATCGTGCTCCGGCGGGCGAGCGAAGCTCGCGCCGCCTCCACCCTGCCCTCCTCGGTGTCCGCAGCCACCGCGCTAGCGACCGGCGTTCCGGTCCCGCGCCCGGCGGGTAAGGCCCTTCCCATGGCTGCCACCGTCGAGCTCGGCTTCGCCCTGTCGAGCGAGGAGCACCCGCCGTCCGCGCTGGTCCGCCAGGCCGTGCAGGCGGAGGAGGCCGGGTTCTCCTTCATCGGGATCTCCGACCACTTCCACCCCTGGGTCACCGCCCAGGGCCACAGCCCGTTCGTGTGGGCGGTGCTGGGCGCCATCGCCCAGGCCACCGAGGGCATCCGGGTCGGCACCGGGGTGACGTGCCCCATCATGCGGACCCACCCGGCAATCGTCGCCCACGCGGCGGCGACGGCCGGCTGCCTGATGCCGGGGCGGTTCTTCCTCGGCGTCGGGAGCGGCGAGGCGCTCAACGAGCACATCCTCGGGCACCGGTGGCCACCGGCGCCCGTGCGCCTGGAGATGCTGGAGGAGGCGGTCGAGGTCATCCGCCTGCTCTGGCAGGGCGGCAGCCAGGACCACTACGGGCGCCACTACACCGTCGAGAACGCCACCGTCTTCGACCTGCCCGACCGGCGGCCCGACATCGTCGTCGCCGGCTCGGGGCCCTTGGCCGCCTCCCTCGCCGGGCGGGTGGGCGACGGCTTCTGGGGCGTCTCGCCCGACGCCGACACCCTGGAGGCCTTCGAGAAGGAGGGCGGTGCGGGCAAGCCTCGCTACGGGCAGG
>JBKHXC010000068.1:0-3074 GCA_046566225.1 Acidimicrobiia bacterium | reverse complement strand
CGGGCGGCCAGCGGGAAGACGAGGCCGAGGGCCGGGTTGGCGCCGATGGCCGCGAAGGCCGGCACGCCCAGGATGATCGAGGCGACGAGGGTGACCTCGTAGGACTCGAACAGGTCGGCGGCCATGCCGGCGCAGTCGCCCACGTTGTCGCCCACGTTGTCGGCGATGGTGGCCGGGTTGCGGGGGTCGTCCTCGGGGATGCCGGCCTCGACCTTGCCCACCAGGTCGGCGCCGACGTCGGCCGCCTTGGTGAAGATGCCGCCGCCAACCCGGAGGAACAGGGCGAGGAGCGAGCCGCCGAACCCGAAGCCGACCAGGATGGCCGAGCTCGTGTTCTGGAAGATGAGGATGATGATGGTGGCGCCCAGCAGGCTGAGGCCGACGGTGAACATGCCGGCCACCCCGCCGGTGCGGAAGGCCACCTTCAGGGCGGCGGGCAGCGACCCGGCGCGGGCGGCGGCGGCGGTGCGCACGTTGCCCCGCACGGCCAGGCCCATGCCGATGAAGCCGGTGAGGCCGGACATGAAGCACCCGGCCAGGAAGGCCAGGGTGCGGAACACCCCGGACTGGACGAACGACAGGGCGGTGTCGCCGTCGGGCTTCACCACCGTGGTGGAGGTGACGAACACGATCACCACCAGGGGCACGAGGATGTACCCGATCGTGCGGAACTGGCGCCGCAGGTAGGCCAAGGCGCCCTCCTGGATGGCGGCGGCGATCTCGATCATCTTGGGGGTGCCCTGGTCGGCCGCCAGCACCCCCCGCATGAGCGAGAAGCCGACGGCGATGGCCAGCACGGCGGTGCCGGCCGAGAAGAGCAGCCAGAAGAACTCGGCGCCCCCGAGCTCGAACGCCTGGTACCCGCCTTCGGCGGCGAGGATCTTCATGCGGAACGCTCCTTTGGGTGATCGGGCGGCTCGGACGGGTCGGCGTCGCCGGCCGGCTCGACGTCCTGCACGTGGACGTAGATCTGGCGGGCGACCTTGTCGCCCACCGTGCGGCGCTGGCCGTCCACCACCAGCACCATGGGCCCGTCGAAGGGGTGCTTCTCCCGGACCTCCACCCGCACGCCCGGGCGCAGGCCCAGGGTGTCGAGGAAGGCCACCACGTCGGCGTCGGTCGAGCCGGGGACGGCCACCATGGCCACGTCGCCCGGGGCCAGGGCGTACAGCGGGGGCAGCTCGGGGATGTCGCCCACCTCCGAGCCGGGGATGGGGAAGCCGTGGGGGCAGGTGGCCGGGCGGTCGAGCGCCACGTACAGCCGGTCCTCCACCTCCTGGGGCAGCTCGTGCTCGAAGCTGGCGGCCAGGCGGTCGGCCTCGTTCCAGGCGTAGCCCAGCATGTCGGACAGGAAGCGCTCGACGATGCGGTGCCGGCGGATGGCGGCCACCGCCGCCCGGCGACCGTCCACCGTGAGCTCGACGCCCCGGTAGGGCTTGTGGTCGCACAGCCCGCGGTCGGCCAGGCGCTTGACCGTCGCCGTCACCGTGCCCGGGCTGACCCGCAGGGCCTCGGCCAGGGCGCCGGTGTGGGCGTCGGGCGCCGAGCCGCGGCCACCGGTGAGCCGGTAGATCGACTTCAAGGTCTCCCGTTCCGATTTGGTGAGGGGGACGTCCACGTTTCTCAGGGCTGCGAACCTACATTTTTGGGAGTCGAAAAACAACCCCTTGTTCGCTGGTGGTGAGGTCGAAGCGCTCAACCGGCGGGCGGCGGGCGGTCGCCGTCGGCCGAGGGCGCCGGCCGGGACGTCGCCAGGTGGTAGGGGACCGACGTCACCACCGTGCCCGGGCGGTCGAGCAGGGCCAGCTTGAGGGCCAGGGCGCTCTGGTTGTGGAGGACGTTCTCGTACCAGCGGTCGACCACGAACTCGGGGATGAGCACGGTGACGGTGTCGCTCTGCCAGCGCTCGTCCAGCTCGTCGAGGTAGCCCTCCACCGCGTCCACCAGGTCCCGGTAGGGCGAGGGCACGATCTCCAGGACCACGTCGAAGCCGAAGGCGGCCCACTGGCGCTGCATGGCCTCCGCCTCCTCCTCGTCCGAGGCCACGTAGACGGCGGTCAGGTGGTTGGGCCGCATGGACTTGGCGTAGCTCAGCGCCCGGATCACGCCCCGGTGGACGCGTCCCACGAGCACCACCACGGTGTGGTTGAACGTCTCCGGGCGCACCTGGTCGGGGGTGATCTCCAGGGCCCGGGCGACCTTGTCGTAGTGGCGGCGGATGGCGAGGAACAGGGCGACGATGCTGGGCAGGACGACCAGCGGCACCCACGCCCCGCCGGTGAACTTGGTCCCCGCCACCACCAGCAGCACGAGGAAGGTGATGGTGGCGCCGAAGCCGCTGATGACGGCCCCGACGCGCCACCCGCTGGGCCGGTGCCGCTGCTGGTAGCGCACCATACCGAGCTGGCTGAGGGTGAAGGAGGTGAACACCCTGACGGCGTAGAGCGGGATCAGGGCGTTGGTGATGCCGCCGAAGGCCACGATGAGGGCGCCGGCGGCGACGGCCAGGAACACGATCCCGTTGGAGAACACCAACCGGTCGCCCCGGTTGCCGAACTGGCGGGGCAGGTAGCCGTCCCGGGCGATGATCGACGACAGCCGGGGGAAGTCGGCGTAGGCCGTGTTGGCGGCCAGCACGAGGATGGCGGCGGTGGCGAACTGGAGGATCAGGTAGAGGGGACCGCCGCCGTAGACCGCCTGGCCCAGCTGGGACAGCACCGTCTCGTCGTGGCTCGGGTAGGGGTGCAGCCGGTGGGCGAGCACCGCCGTCCCCATGAACAGGCTCCCCAGGATGACGGCCATCCACATGAGCGTGGTGGCGGCGTTCTTCGACTCGGGCCGGCGGAAGGTGGGCACGCCGTCGGCGATGGCCTCGATACCGGTGAGGGCGACGGCGCCGGACGAGAACCCCTTGAGGAGGAGGAACAGGCCGAGGGCGCCCCCCGTCTCCCGCATGGCCTCGGACCGCTCGGGGTCGAAGGCGATGCGGTCGATGTCGCTGAAGAACGAGCGGAGGAGCCCGTAGAGGACGAGGAGCGAGATGCTCACGATGTAGACGTACGTGGGCACGGCGA
>JBKHXC010000067.1:0-1654 GCA_046566225.1 Acidimicrobiia bacterium | reverse complement strand
GCGGCCCGCATCGAGGCCGACATCGACGCCCTCCAGGAGCAGATGGCCCGGGCGGCCGAGCGCCTGGCCCGGCCCTCCGCCGCCGTGCCCGAGTTCCACTCCGTCGCCGAGGCCGGCGCGGCGTAGGCCGCCCGCCACTCGGCGGGTTGGTGCCCTGGCCACGAAGCCTTCCCTGCGTTCGGAGCGGCGACCGAATGAGGTCGAAGCCCTACGGGAACAGGCCCCTCGCCGCGATGGCCTCGGCGACGCGCTCGACGGCCACCGCGAAGGCGGCGCGGCGCAGCGACACCCCGAGGTTGTCGGCCCTGGCCCACACCGACGTGAAGGCGGCGTCCATGAACGAGCGGAGCCGGGTCGCCACCGTCTCCTCGTCCCAGGCGAAGGCCTGGCGGTCCTGGGCCCACTCGAAGTAGGACGCGGTCACGCCGCCGGCGTTGGCCACGATGTCGGGCACCACGACGATCCCCCGCCGGTCCAGCACCTCGTCGGCCTCCGGGGTGGTGGGGCCGTTGGCCGCCTCGACCACCACCTTGGTGGCCAGCCGCCCGGCCACCTCGGCGTCGATGGCCCCGGAGAGGGCGGCGGGGACGAGCAGCTCGCACGGCACCGCCCACAGCTCGGCGGGGTCGAGCGGGTCGCCCCCGTCGAAGCCGGCGACGCTGCCCGTCCCGGCCACGTGGTCGGACAGGGCGGACGGGTCGAGCCCGCCCGGGTTGCGGACCGCCCCCCCGAGGTCGCTCACGGCCACCACCCGCATCCCGGCCGAGGCCAGCAGGAAGGCGAGGGGGCCGCCCACCTTGCCGAAGCCCTGGATGACGGCCCGGCTGCCGGCGAAGGGCATGTGGAGGGCGGCGAAGGCGGAGCGGGCGCACATCACCACGCCCGACGAGGTCGCCCCGGCGTGGGCCCGGGTCCCGCCCACGGCCAGGGGCTTGCCGGTGACCGTGCCCCCGAGCGACTCCCCGCCGATCATGGCCAGGGTGTCCATGAGCCAGGCCATCACCCGCCCGTCGGTGTTGACGTCGGGCGCCGGCACGTCGCGGTCGGGGCCCAGCAGGGGCGAGATCTCGACGGTGTAGCGGCGGGTCAGCCGCTCCAGCTCGGGCAGCGACAGCCCGGCGGGGTCGCAGCGCACACCGCCCTTGGCGCCGCCGAAGGGGAGGTTGGCGATGGCCGTCTTGAACGTCATGTCGGCGGCCAGGGCGGTGACCTCGCGGACGTCGAGGGCGGGGTGGAAGCGGATGCCGCCCTTGCCCGGGCCCCTGGTGGTGTCGTGGTGGACCCGCCAGCCGGTGAAGACCTCGACCCGGCCGTCGTCCATCCGGACGGGCACGGCCACCTCCAGCACCCGCTTGGGGATGCGCAGCATGCGGTGGATGTCGGGATCGAGCCCGGTGAGCTTGGCCGCGTCGTCCAGGCGGTGCAGCACCGCCGACCACGCGTCGGGCACCACGGTCCTACGGCAGGCTGGGCTGGACGCCGTCGCGGTAGTGGATGAAGAGCTGCTCGATCAGCTCTCGCATGCCCTCGCCGGTCTCCCCGGGGGCGAGCTCCACGGTGATCATGTTCGAGTAGACCGACACGCCCCGCACGCCCCCGCGCTCGAACAGGCGGCGGGCGAGCACGTCGGGAGGGCGGTCGCCGGTGGCGTCGG
>JBKHXC010000066.1:0-15938 GCA_046566225.1 Acidimicrobiia bacterium | reverse complement strand
GGCCCGGGCCGGCGGGCTGGCGGTCTCCGACGAGCAGGTGGCGCGCCACCGCACCGTCGGGACGCTGGCCGCCGACCTGGCGGCGTCGGCCGCCCGGGCCGGCGCCGGGCCGAGCGGGCTCAACCGGCCGACGCCTCCACCTCGGTGAGGGCCTCGTCGAGGAGGCCGACGCCGGCCAGGGCCATGTCCTCGGCGATGACCAGCGGCGGGGTGATGCGCAGGACGGCCCCGCCCCCCGCCACCAGCACGCCCCGCCGGGCCAGGGCGAGCACCAGCCGGCGGGCGGTGGCCGGGGCGATGGGCTCCTTGGTGGCCCGGTCGCGCACCAGGTCGAGGGCCATGAGCATCCCGACGCCCCGCACGTCGCCCACCATGGGGTGGCGCTCGCCCACGGCGCGCAGGGCGGCCAGCATGGCCGCTCCCACGGCCCGGCCGTTGGCCAGGATGGCGCCGTCCTCCAGCAGGGCGAGGGCGGCGGCGCCCGCCGCGCACGCCACGTTGCCGCTGGCGAAGGTCGACGCCCCCGCCCCGGGCAGGGCGAACGGCCCCGAGTCGAGCACCTCCCGGCGGGAGGCGATCAGCGAGATGGGGTACCCGCACGCCAGGCCCTTGCCGGCGAGCAGCACGTCGGGCACCACCCCGGTGTCCTCGAAGGCCCACATGGGGCCGGTGCGCCCCACGCCGGTGAGGATCTCGTCGAAGACCAGCAGGGCCCCGGTGCGGTCGCACAGCGCCCGCAGGTGGGCCAGGAACTCGGGGGGGAAGGCGATGACGCCGCCCACGCCCTGCACCGGCTCGACGATCACGGCGGCCAGCCGGTGCTCGCTCGACTGCTCGTAGACCCGGTCGACCATGCCGGCGCACGCCACCCCGCAGGTGTCGCGGGTGAGGTCGAGGGGGCAGCGGTAGCAGTTGGCGTTGAGGCTGTGGAGCATCCCGGGGGGGAACGGGCCGTAGCCCCGCTTCAGCGGGAAGCCCCCCATGAGCGACATGGCCCCCAGCGTGCGCCCGTGCCACGCCTGGTGGAAGGAGATGACCTCGTAGTTGCCGGTGTGGGCCCGGGCCAGGCGGATGGCCGCCTCCACCGCCTCGGCGCCGGTGGAGTACATCTGGAACGTCTGCAGCCCGGGGGGCAGGGTGCGGGCCAGCCGCTCGAACAGCTCGGCCCGGGCCGGGGTGGCGAAGTCGAAGTAGTGCATCAGCCGCTGCGACTCGGCGGCGACGGCGGCCGCCACCGAGGGCGGGGCGTGGCCCAGGTTGGCGACCACCGCCCCCGACGAGAAGTCGACGAACAGGTTGCCGTCCACGTCCCGCACCACCGCCCCCCGCCCGTCGCGGAGCACCAGGCGCAGCCACCGGGCGGCGGGCGAGGAGTTGACGGCGTGGTGGGCGGCGTCGCGTGCCCACAGCTCGGCCGAGCGGGGGCCGGGCACGTCGGTGCGGACCAGGGGCGCCGACCGGGGGTCGAAGCCGCCGGCCGCCCCGTCGGCGCCGGTCACGCCGGGCCCCCGGCCACCAGGGGCCGGCCGGTGGCGGCCAGGCGCTCCAGCAGCTCCACCCCGTGGTCGGGCCCCGGCATCTCCTCCAGCTCCCGGCGCACCTCGCCCGCCCGCCGGCGGTAGGACGGCTCGTCCAGCAGGGCCCGCACGTCCCGGCGCACCGCCTCGGGCGTCACCTGGCCGGGCAACAGGCGCCGGCCCACGCCGGCCGCCTCGCACGCCGCCGCGTTGTGGAACTGGTTGGCGCCCTGGGGCAGCACCAGCAGCGGCAGGCCGGCGGCCAGGATGGGGAGGATGGCGGTGCCGCCCTGGTTCACCGCCACGTCGCAGTGCGGAAGGAGCAGCGACTGGGGGATGAACCGCTCCACGTGCACGTTGTCCGGCTGGGGCCCGAAGGCGGCGGGGTCGTTCTCGAAGCCGATGGTGAGGACGAGGGTGACGGGCTCGTTCCGCAGGCCCTCGAGGACGGCGGCGAAGACGTCCCGGGCCCGGGCGTTGAACACCGTCCCCAGGCTGGCGTAGACCACCGGGCGGTCGGGCAGGTCGGCCACCCAGCCGGGCAGCTCCTCGCCCTCGGCGCCGGGGTCCACCGCCGCGTTCTGCACCCGGTGGGCGGTGGCGATGCCGGCGATCTCGGGCGACTGGAGGGTGGGTGGGGCGACGTCGAGGTACAGCCACCGGAACAGCCCGGCGTGCTCCAGGGGCTCCACGCCCCACCGGCGGCACAGCGGCGCCTGCACCTCGGCGGCCAGGCGGGCCATGCCCAGCGGCCGCAGGATGCCGACGCTCTGGTCGGCCCACGGGATGCCGGCGGAGGCGGCCGCCACCGGGCCGGCCAGCTCCGTCTCGTCGTGCACCAGCAGGTCGGGCGCCCACTCCCGCACCAGGGGGACCAGGTCGTCGGCCCGGGCCGGCGCCGCCACCCCGGCCAGCATGCGGGGCACGAACTGCTCGAAGCGCTCCATGGCCGCCAGGGCCGCCTGCTCGGGGTAGCGCTGCGCGGCCTGCTCCATCTGGTCGGGGAGGCTCATGCCCGCCGGGAAGGCGGTGAAGCCCGCCTTCTCCACCCGGGGGCAGAACCCGGCGGCGGTGGCGAAGGCCACGTCGTGGCCGGCCCGGCGCAGCGCCTGGGCCAGGGCGAGCATGGGGTTGAAGTGCCCGTGCCCGGGCAGGCAGGTGCACAGCACCCTCACGAACCGGCCCCCGGCCCGTTCACGAGCTGCGGCTGGCGGGGTCGACGCCGGCGAAGGTGAGGAGGTCCACCATCTCGAACTCCCCGGTCGCCCGGCCGCCGCGCTGGGGCAGGCTGGGCCGCCAGCCGCCGGGGGCGTTGAGGTACGAGTGCGGGTCGGCCTGGAGCAGCCCGATGAGCACCTCGGCCACGATACGCCCGCCCACCGGGCCCAGGTGCAGCCCGCCGGCGACCAGCTCGGCCTCCTTCAACACGTAGTACCAGAGCGGGGTGCTGGCCTCCAGGCCGAGGCCGTAGCCCGACAGCTCGGAGAGGTCGGCGGCCGCCAGCACGGGGGCGCCCATGGCCCGGGCCACGGCCTGCCCCGAGGGCATCGACCAGGTGACGTGGCGGAGCAGGGTGCGCTGGGGCAGCACCGTGGGCTGGTCGCCGGTGGCGATGGCGCTCAGGGGCAGGTGGAACAGCGGGGTCGACAGCTTGGTGTCGACGAGCTTGTTGTTGCGCACGTTGCCGTCGCCGAAGTCGAAGAAGGTCTCCCAGCCCACGAAGCGGCGGGGGGCCCGGAAGCCGCCGACCAGGTCGCCGGGGTCGTCGGAGGGCTCGGCGCCGGCGTCGAAGATCAGCCCCACGAACGGGCCTCCGTCCTGGCCGTTCATGTTCGCCCGGTAGGACGGGCGGACCATGCTGTGGCCGAACCGGTAGGCGGCGGTCTGGAACTCGACGGGCATGAAGTCGCCGGCGGTGTACCAGCGCCGGCCCCGGCGCACCACGTCGTCGACCACGGCCCGGCCGCAGAACAGGGGCAGGAACTGGTCCACCACCATCCACTGGTAGTGCCAGGTGGTGACGCGCCGGGCGGCGCCGAAGGCCTCCAGGTCACCCATCCCCGGCCTGGACACCGCTTCCACCACCTCGTTGTGGAACTTCATGAACGCGCAGTGCAGGCCGGAGAGGATCACGTGCTCGTCGTTGCGGGGGTCGGAGATGACCGCCGCCATGTCGGCGTCCCGGGGGACGTCCTCGAACATCCCGCCGCTCTCGTAGCGGAACTTGGACCGCTGGCCGTCGTCGTAGAGGTGCGGGGAGGCCACCGGGCCGGCGCCGTAGACCGAGTCGAGGTCGAGGGCCGCCGTGCGGGCGTTGGGCGTGGTGCGGGGGTCGGTGGGGACCCCGAGGCCGGACTCCACGTCGAACGTCACGTCGTGGTCGATGAACTGGCCCATGAAGGTGACGCCCGCCGTGTGCGTGGGGTTGTCGGGGTTGTCCACCCGGAGGGCGGGGTCGACGATGAGCGCCAGCGGGTCGGCGGTGAGGTCGTCGCCGGCGTCGAGGATGCCGCCCGGCCGGCCGATGTCGAGCAGGGCCTCGGTGAGGCCGGGCCCGGGCGGGGCGAAGGGCGGGAGCTGGGGGAACATGCGCCCGAAGGTGGGGCGCAGCGGCGTGCGGGGTGGGGCGCCGGCCCGGCCGGCCGGGGCGGGGGAGGCTCCCGCCACCCCCGCCACCGGCCCGAGGGTGACCGCCGACGCGGCGGCGCCCAGCCCCAGCGTCTTGAGGAAGGCGCGCCGGTCCATCGGGCACCCGGATCCGTGGCTCACCGCATCGCTCCCCCTGCCCGCGGCGCGGCTCGCGCCCGCCGCCCCGACGGCCCCATCTTGGCCCGCCCCGTCGCCCGTGTCTATGTGCATCCGCATGTGCCCGATCCGGCCCCGCAGGCTCCGGGCCGGTCAGCTCCCGGGCAGGACGGGGCCCATCACGCCCCGCCGGCCGGCGCGCAGGTCGATGGTGCCGTCCGCCGCCACGGCCGGCGGCACCGGGAAGTGGCGCCGCGGGAAGCGCTCGGTGATGCGGGCGATCGGCTGCCCGCCCTCGATGATCTGGTAGGTGCGGGCCACCAGCGGCGACGAAGGCTCCAGGCCGAAGTGGGCGCCGATGCCGCCGGCGGGCTCGACCCAGACCGACAGCACCTCGCGGAACGTCTCGGCCCGGCACTTCCACATCAGCTTGCCGATGGGCGTGTCGGTGTGGAGCAGCCCGTCGGCCACGACCGGGTGCAGCCGGTCGAGCAGCATGACGGACTCGGCGTGGAGGAAGGTGATCCCGCTCTGCGAGCCCCGCAGGAGGATCACCCGCCGCAGCGCCTGCTCGTCGTCGTCGAGGTCGAGCTCGCCCCGCTCGACCGGGTCCAACAGCAGCTCGTGGGCCAGCTTCACCAGCGACATCCGCTCGCCGGCGTAGGCCTCCAGGATGTGGGTCACGGTGCCGTCGGTGGCGATCAGGACCCGCTGCACGAGGCTCAGGTCGGCCAGGTCGTCGGTGTGGTCAGCGGACATGCGCAGGCCTTCTCTCCCCCGGGGATGGCGATCGAGCGGGGCCCGGTCGCCGTGCGAGCCCGCCGTGGACGGGTGGGCGGCGGGACGGTGCGGCCGTCCCGGCTCGCCCTTCGTGGAGGAGGCCGGCCCCGTCGTTGCGTGGCGACGGGGCCGGGCCTCCGGTTCACCGCGTGGCAGCGCACGTCGTGCGGTGCGCCGCCCCGGCCGTGGCCTCTTGGCTAGCGGCCGGGCCGCGCCATCCCGCCGGGGGCGTCGGCCGAGTTGCCGGCGCCCGCCCCGCCCCGGCCCAGGGCCTGCCCGGAGGCCCCGGGCACGACGCACGGCTGGTTGAACGTGCGCAGGTTGTTGGCCTTCCACAGGTTGTCGTCGCAGCCCTCGTTGCCGTCGAACCCGTCGTAGCCCGCGTTGCCCCGGCCGTGGTTGGCCATGAGGGAGTTCTCGACGGCGCCCTCGGCGACGTGGATGCCGTTGCCGCCGTTGCCGGTGGCGAAGTTGCGGTCCACCGTGTTGTCGTGGGTCGCCGTGTGCAGCGCCACGCCGTGGCGGAAGTTGTCGTACGAACGGTTGCCCACGATGGTGTTGGAGTGGCTGGGCATGGTGACCCGGCCGATGGGCCCGGAGGACAGCGAGACGATGCCGTCGGCGAACGGGTCGACCTCGGAGGTGTCCTCGCCGGTGCGGCTCACGTCGTTGCCCTTGATGACGTTGTTCAGGTTCGGGTCCTGCGGCGGGACCTGGGGCGCGGCCGGGAAGGCCACGTAGCTGTGGATGCTGATGCCGGCCAGGCCGCCCTTGACCACCGTGTTGGACTCGACGAGGTTCTCGTCGGCCCCGGGGCCCTCGACGCGGATGTTGCTGGCCTGCATCCGCCGGCCCCGGCTCATGCCCGGGGTGCCGATCTCGGTGGCCCCGCACATCGCCGGGGGCCGGGAGGCGCCCTCGGTGCCGGCCGGCACGTGGACCCCGCCGGCGACCCACACCGGGGTGGTGCCGTCGCTGGTCACGCCCATGTTCTCCAGGTCGTTGTCGGCCACGTGGTTGCCGCGCACCACGTTGCCGTTGGAGTCGTTCACCAGCGTGATGCCGCCGTAGGGGCCGTTGCCGGTGACGGTGTTGCCCTCGATCACGTTGCCGTCGGAGTCGAAGGTGGTGATGCCGTCGCCGTAGGTGCACTCGACCAGCGAGAGCTGGTGCACCTGCTCGGGGGTGGGCGGGAATGTCCGCTGGATGGAGCGGGGGTCGATGGGCTCGATCATGTCGTTGACGTTGCCGTGCACGTCCATCCCGGTGACGGTGTTGCCGCCGCCGCCCTCGATGGACACGCCGGCGTCGAAGCCGGTGACGGTGCCGTTCTTCACGGTGACGCCGCTGACGCCGGCGAGCAGGATGCCCACCTGCTCCATGGCCCGCTTGGCGCCGGTGACGGTGTGTCCGTTCAGGTCGAGCGTGACGTTGTCGGCCCGGACCACGATGCCGTGCCCGTCGCAGGGGCCGAGGTCCTCGGACAGCGTCGTGTCGGCGGTGACGACCAGGCACGGCGGGCTGAAGTGGGTGGCCGAGGCCGTCCCCCCGGTCAGCGCCAGCCCGGCCAGCCCCGTGGTCGATGCAACGAGCGCGATCGCGCCCCGTCGAAGTCTGCTCATGGTCTCGCCATTCCTCCCAGCTAAGGGCCCGCCCTGGGGGCCGATGGAGCGGGGCCCGCCCGTGCCGGCCGCCGCAGGCCTTGAATCTACCGATGAACCGCGCTAAGTGCAACCTACCGATAGACCACAGGTGCGACATTGTTTCGGAAACTCTGTGACCGGGTCGTGACACGACCGGAGGCCAGCCCGACCACGCTCGCCTCGTCGAGTGGGGCGCGCCGGCGCCGGGTAGCATCGCTCGTCCGACGGGGGAAGCGACGGTGGAGCGAGCAGCGGTCGGGGTGGTCACGGGAGGCGGCCGGGGCATCGGTCGCGCCGCGGCCCTGGCCCTGGCGCGGGCCGGGCACCCGGTGTGCGTCAACGACACCGGGGTGGCGCTGGACGGCACGGCGCCCGACGAGCGGCCGGCGGAGGCGGTGGCGGAGGAGGTCCGCGCCGCCGGCGGCCGGGCTCTGGCCGTCGCCGTGGACGCCCGCACCCGCGCCGGCGCCGAGGAGGTCGCCGGCCGGGCCGAGGCGTGGGCGGGAGCCGCTCCCACCGTGCTCGTCCACGCCGCCGGCACGCTGCGCGACGCCATGGTCCACCGGGCCTCGGACGAGGACTGGGCCGAGGTGCTCGGCTCCCACCTGGCCGTGGCCGTGGAGCTCACCCGGGCCATGGCCGGCGCCGTGCGGGCCGGCCGCTACGGCCGCATCGTGTACGTGGGCGGCGCCGCCGGGCTGGTCGGGAGCGTGGGCCAGGCCGCCTACGCGGTGGCCAAGGCGGGCCTGTTCGGGCTCACCCGGGCCGTGGCCCTGGAGATGGCCGGGCGGGACGTGTGCGTCAACTACCTGGCGCCGTTCGCGTTCACCCGCATGACGGAGTCCATCCCCCCGGTCGACGACCGCCTGCGCGACTACCTGCGCCACGCCCCGGGCGCCCGCCCCGACGACGTCGCGCCGCTGGTGGCGTGGCTGTGCTCGCCCGGCGCCGCCGGGGTCACCGGCCAGGTCCTCGGGGCCCGGGGCGCCGAGGTGGCGCTGTGGTCCCAGCCCCGGCCGGCGGCCCGGTTCGTCGCCGGCGACGGCTGGGACGCCGGCCGCCTCGACGCCGCCCGGGCGGAGATGGAGCGCCACCTCGTGCCCCTGGAGTCGGAGTTCGACCTGTTCGGGGGCCCGCCCGCCGTCGTGGCCGGGGCCCGGCCGTGACGGTGGCGGCCCGCCCCTTCGACGGCGAGGTGGCCGACGCCGACGCCGCCCACGCCGTCGGCCCCGACTACGTGGAGGCGGTCGGCAAGGTGGTGCTCAGCCACGTCCGCAACGAGCTGGCGGGGGCGGCGGCGTTCGACGAGCCGGCCATCGCGCTCGCCCCCGGGCCCCGGGAGAAGTGGCTGGCGTGCCGCATCGCCATGGAGGAGTACGGCCACCACCTGAAGTTCCAGCGGCTGGCCTCCGAGCTGGGCCTCGACGCCGGGCCCGGCGGCCGGGCCCTGTCGGTGTTCGACTTCGGGCTGACGTCGTGGGCCGAGTTCGTGGTCCTGAAGGCCCTGGTCGACCTGGCCGAGGTCGTGCTCATGGAGGAGCTGGTGGACACGTCCTACCTCCCCCTGCGCTCGCTGGTGGGCAAGCTGCTGCCCGAGGAGCGGTTCCACGTGTCGTTCGGCAAGGCCCACTCCCGGGAGATGGCCGCCGACCCCGCCGCCCGTCCCGCCCTCCAGGAGGCGGTGGACGCCCTGGTCGGCTTCACCGTCCCCTTCTTCGGCCGCAGCCGGTCGCCCAACAACGAGGCCTTCCGGCGGTGGGGCGTGAAGCGGCGCACCAACGACGAGGCCCGGGCCGAGCGGGCGGCGCGCTGCCGGCGGTTCGTGGAGGGCGAGCTCGGGCTGCGCTTCCCGGAGGTGGCCCTCCACTGGGACGGGTGACGTGGCGGGCGGTCGACGGGTCGGGCCTCGACCTGGCCACCGGGCGGTCGCCCCGCTGGCCGGGTCACGCCGCCCCGGCGGCGGCGCTGGCCGCCGCCCCCGTGGTGCGCTGGCCGGTGGCGGTGATGGGCGACGACGGCCGCCGCCTCCCGCTGGGCGCCGCACTCGGCCCCGCCGGCGACCGCGTCCAGCGGCTGCTCGACGGCCTGGCCGGCGCCCGCCCGTCGCCCACCGACCACGCCGCTGCCCACGGGGCGGGCGCCGGCGGGCCCGACGTGGCGGCGCTGGCCCGCCGGACGCCGGCCGGCGCCCTCGACCTGCCGGTCGACGTGGCCGGCGCCGCCGAGGCGGCCCGGGCGGCGGGGCGGGTCGATCGGGCGTGGCTGGCCCGGGTGGAGGAGGTGCGCGACGGGCTGCGCCGCCGGGCGCTGGCCGCCGGCCGGGGGCCCGAGCTGGAGGCCGCCGTGCACGTCGCCGTGCTCCTTGCCACCGAGTGGCTGGACCCGCCCGACGACGCCGACGTGGACGGCCACGTGGCCTCGGGCGCCCTCCTGTGGCTGGTGGCCGGGGCGGTGGCGGCCGCCGTGGCCGGCGCCGAGCCCGACCCCTTCGAGGCGTGGACGGCGCTGGTCGCCGCCGGGTGGTGGCCGGTGGGGCCCAGCGACGGGCGGCTGGTGGTGGCCGCCGCCGGGCGCCGGTGACGGGCGCCGCCAACCTGGCCGCCGCCCTGGAGGGGCGGGCCGCCGCCGGCGGGTGGGCAGGCGACGCCGCCTTCGTGGTGGGCGACCGCAGCTTCACCCACGCCGAGGTCCACGCCGGCGCCGCCCGGGCGGCGGGCGCGCTGGCCGACCGGGGCGCGGGCCCCGGCGACCGGGTGGTGATCGCCGCCGCCGACGGGATCGAGCTGGTGTGGGCCTTCCTGGGCGCGGTGCGGGTCGGCGCGGTGGCCGTCCCCGTCAACCCCCGCCTCCCCGCCGCCGACCACCGCTTCGTGCTGGCCGACGCCGCGCCGCGGGTGGTGGTGTGCGACGACGCCCTGGCCGAGCGCTTCGCGGTGGACGGCGTGGAGGTGATGCCCACCGGCGGGCTGGAGCGCCTGCTGGCCCGGGCCCGGCCGGCGCCGCCGGCCCCCGCCGGCCCCCGCCGGCCCGCCTACGCCCAGTACACGTCGGGCACCACCGGCACGCCCCGGGCCGCCGTCCACGCCCACGGCGACCCGCCGGTGTACGTCGACGCCTTCGCCCGCCCGGCCCTCGGCCTGGCCGGCGACGACGTGGTGCTCTCGGTGTCGAAGCTGTACTTCGCCTACGGCCTGGGCAACGCCCTGTTCTTCCCGCTGAGCACCGGCTGCCGGGCCGTGCTGGTGCCCGAGCACCCCCGCCCCGAGGCCGTCGCCGACCTGGTGGCCCGCCACCGGGTCACGGTGCTGTTCGGCGTCCCCACCTTCTACGCCCACCTGGTCGCCACCGGGCGCAGCGGCGCCATGGCCTCGCTGCGGGCCGCCGTGTCGGCCGGGGAGCGCCTGGGGGTGCCCCTGGCCGAGCGGGCGACGGGCTTCCTCGGGTGCCCGCTCCTCGACGGGCTGGGCTCCACCGAGGTGGGGCAGACCTTCGCCAGCAACACCCTGGAGGCGTCCCGGCCCGGCACCGTCGGGCGGGCGCTGCCGCCGTACCGGGTGAGCGTGCGCGACGACGGGGGCGGGGAGGTGCCGGCGGGGACGGTGGGCGCCCTGTGGGTGGCGGGGCCCACCGTGATGCTGGAGTACCTGGGCCGGCCGGCGGAGACGGCGGCCGCCCGGCGGGGCGAGTGGCTGGTCACCGGCGACCGGGCCGAGGTGTCCGCCGACGGCTTCGTGCGCCTGCACGGGCGCCGCGACGACATGGAGATGGTGGGCGGCATCTGCGTGCCCCCCCTCGAGGTGGAGGCCGTGCTGGCCCGCCACCCGGCGGTCACCGAGGTGGCGGTGGCGGCCGTGCCCGGCGACGACGGCGCCTCCCGCCTCACCGCCTTCGTGGTGGCCGCCGCCGGGGCGCCGGCCTCGGTCGCCGCCGACCTGGTCGCCATGGCCCGGGCCGAGCTGGCCCCCTTCAAGGTCCCCCGCGCCGTGCGCCTGGTCGACGCCCTGCCCCGCACGCCCACCGGCAAGCTGCGCCGCTTCGCCCTCCGCGCCGGGTGGGCCGGCGCCGGCGGGGACGGGGCCGGCGGGGACGGCGCCGGTCAGGCGCCGACGAGGGCGCCGAAGCGGTCCAGGTAGGTGGCGAACGCCTCGTCCACCGCCGCCTCGTCGAGGCCGAAGCGGGCCAGGTCGTAGCGGTGGGCGCCGTGCTTGTGGCGGGGGTTGTCGGCGGCCCACGCCTCCATGCGGGCCTCCGCCCCCGGGCCCGGCGCCCGGCCCATGCCCCGGTAGACGTCGGCGACGGCCCCGAGCGGGTCGGCGGCCAGCCGGCGGTAGGCGACGTCGACGAAGGCGGAGGGCGAGCGGTCCCGCACGGCCAGCGCCCGCTCCATGGCGGTGGCGGCCCGGGCCAGCGCCTGGCGGCCCACCACGGCGGGCACCACCTCCTCGGCGTAGGGGGCGCGCAGGGTGGCGATGAGGCTGGCGTAGGAGGCCACCGCCTCGTAGGGGTGGCGGTGGCACACCACCACGGTGGCGCCGGGCAGGGCGCCCAGCAGGGCGTCGAGGTGCCCGAGGTGGCTGGGGGACTTGAGCGCCCACGTGGCGCCGGGGGGCGACGACGCCGACAGGGCCCGGAGCTGGAGGGCGTAGAAGGCGTACTCGCCCTCGAGGGGGGCGGTGGCGTACCACGCCGAGTAGTCCCCGGCGTCGAACATGTCGTCGAAGTGCTGGCTGGCGAAGGCGTTCTGGAGCAGGGCGTCGCACTCCTCGGGCCCGGTGGCGGTGGCCGGGTGGATGGCCCGGAAGCCGGGGGCCATGCGGTAGAAGGCCTCCAGCCACGCCTCGGCCCGGGCCACCCGCTCCTCCACCGGGGGACCGCCCGCCTCGGGGGGCACGGGGTGCAGCGCCTCCCAGAACCGCAGGGCCCGGTGGGCGGGGTCGAGGGCGAGCAGGTTGTGCAGCAGCGTGGTCCCCGTCCGGGGCAGGCCGGTCACCACCACCGGCCGGCCGAGGGGGCGGGCCGGCGTGCCCGGGTGGGCGTCGACGTAGGCCAGCACGGCGCACAGGTTGCGCAGGTGGCGCAGGGCCACCCGGCGCAGCACGTCGGCCCCGGTGGCCGACAGGCGGGCGGTGCGCCCGCTGGAGGCGAGCAGGCGCTCCAGGTTGTCGGTGAACGGCAGGTCGCCGCCGTAGCCGGCGCGCGCCGCCGCCTCGGCGACCAGGTCGGCGGCGGCCGGGGCGGCGGCGGGCGTCGTCACCGCTCCTCGATGGCCTGCCAGATGGCGTCCAGCGACTCCTCCACCGTCTGGAGGTGGGTGGGGACCACGACGTCGGGCGCGTCGGGGGGCTCGTAGGGGTCGTCCACGCCGGTGAGCCCGTGCAGCTCGCCGGCCCGCTGGCGGGCGTAGAGGCCCTTCACGTCCCGCCGGGCGCACACCTCCACCGGGGTGGCGACGTGCACCTCGAGGAAGCGGCCGTCGTGCAGGGCCCGCACCTCGTCCCGCTCGGCGCGGTAGGGCGACACCAGGGCGCACACGACCATCACGCCGTTGCGGCTGAGCAGGTCGGCCACGAAGCCGACCCGGCGCACGTTCTCGGCCCGGTCCTCCCGGGAGAACCCCAGGTCCCGGGTGAGCTGGGTGCGCACCGCGTCGCCGTCGAGCACCTCCACCCGGTGGCCCGCCTCCAGGAGCCGGCGGGCGATGCCCCGGGCCAGGGTCGTCTTGCCCGCCGAGGGCAGCCCGGTGAGCCAGATGGTCAGCCCGTCCACCGCGTCACCCCCGCTCGTCCGCCGGCGAGGCGACGGGGGCGGCCAGGCCGGCCAGCGCGCCCAGCACCGCCCCGGCCAGCTCGGGCCGGCACACCACCAGGTCGGGGAGCTCGGCCCCCGGCCGGCCGTAGCGCAGGGGGGAGCCGTCCAGGCGGGAGGCGTGGAGCCCGGCGGCCACCGCCACCGCCACCGGCGCCGCCGAGTCCCACTCGTGCTGCCCGCCGGCGTGCACGTAGGCGTCGGCCTCGCCCAGCACCACGGCCATGGCCTTGGCGCCGGCCGAGCCCAGGGGCACCAGCTCGGCGCCCAGGCGCCGGGCCAGCTCGCCGGCCACCGCCGGCGGGCGGCTGCGGCTCACCACCAGCCGCACCGGCAGCCCGGGGGGGCGGGGCGGCAGCGACCAGGCGTCGGCCGGGCGCCGGGGGCGGCCGGACAGGGCGCGGACCACCGCCCCGCGGCCACCGCCGGCCGGGGCGGTGGCCAGCACCATCCCCCGCGCCGGCAGGGCGACGGCGCCCGCCCGGGGGGCGTTGCCCACCACCAGGGCGACGTGGACGGCCCAGTCCGGCCGCCCCGGCTCGCCGAACTCGCGGGTGCCGTCGAGGGGGTCGACGATCCACACCCGCCCCGGCCCGGCCCCGGCGACGGGCGCCGGCCCCTCCTCGGAGACGACGGCGTCGGCCGGGTGGCGGTCGGCCAGCGCCCGCACGATGAGGTCGTGGGCCCGCAGGTCGCCCTCCCGGCGCACGGCGTCGGGGTCGGCCCCGGCGGCGCCCAGCCCGTCGCGGATCTCCAGCAGCAGGCGGCCGGCGTCGGCGGCGATGCGGGCGGCGTCGGCGTGGTCGGTCACCCCACCACCCCCTGCCGGTCGAAGAAGCGGCGCACGGCGCCGGCCACGGCGCCCGGGCGCTCCAGGGGGCCGAAGTGGCCCACGCCGTCGATCACCTCGCAGGAGCCCCGCGGCAGGCGGCGGGCGTGGACGCCGGCCTGCTCGGTGAGGAACCCCGCGCTGGCCGCCCCCGTGGCCACCATGACCGGGCAGGCCACCTCGCCCAGCCGCCCGTAGGCGTCGTGGGCGGTGGCCATCTCGTACACCGACGCCTCCACCTCGGGGTGGCACTTGAGGCGCACCCCGCCGCCGGCGGCGCCGGCCACGTCGGCGAAGCCGTGCTGCACGTAGGCCCGCCGCGCCTCGGGCGCCAGGGTGTCGAGGGGCGGCTTGGACGCGTAGTGCCGCTCGGCCTCGGCCCGGGAGGCGAAGGCGGCCCGCCGGCGCCGGGCGGCGGCGGCCAGCCAGTTGGCCTCGTCCCGCCCCAGGGGCGGGTCGGCGGGGACGATCACCGGCTCGAAGCAGTAGATGGCGCCGAAGGTGCCGGGCCGGGCCTGCTCGGCCAGCAGCACCACGGTGCCGCCGCTGGAGTGGCCGAAGGCGAGGGGGCGGTCGAGGCCCAGGCCGTCCACGGTGGCCAGCAGGTCGGCGGCCAGCCCCGGCCAGTCCAGCTCGACGCCGGGGGGCAGCACGGTGTCGCCGTGGCCCCGCCCGTCGAAGGACACGCACCGGAACCGGTCGGCCAGGTGGGCCGCCAGGGGGGCGAAGACCAGACCGTGGAAGCCGGCGGCGTGGGACATGACCAGCGGGGCGCCCCGCCCGCCGAGCTCGTGGACGGCGACGGCCACGCCGGCCGTGGACGGCACCACCCGGGCCGGGGGGCTCACCGGGGCCGCAGCCGTTCCCGCCGGCGGCCCGGCTCGGTGGCCACGGCCCGCAGGGCGATCCGGTCCACCTTGCCGATCCTGGTGCGGGGGATGGCGTCCACCACGCACAGCTCGTCGGGCAGCTTGTGGCGGGCCAGGTCGGCGGCGAGGAAGTCCCGCAGCTCGCCCAGCGCCGGCGGGCGCCCGGCCGGCGCCGGGACCACGCAGGCGCAGATGGCCTCGCCCAGGACGGGGTCGGGCGTCCCCACCACGGCGCCGTCGGCCACCGCCGGGTGGCGCACCACGGCCGTCTCGACCTCGGTGGGTGACACGTGCAGGCCGCCCCGGTTGACCAGCTCCTTGAGCCGGCCCATCACGTACACCGACCCGTCGGCGTCCACCCGCCCCAGGTCGCCGGTGCGGTACCAGCCGTCGCCGGCGGCGTCGGGCGCCCGCCAGTACCGCACCGGGTGGGCGGCCCCGAACACGATCTCGCCCACCGCCCCCGGCGCCGCCAGCTCGCCGGTGGCCGGGTCCATCACCGCCACCCGCCCGTCGGGCGGCGTCCCCTCCGGCCCCCGGAACACCTGGCGGCCCACCGAGCCCCGGGCGATCTGGTGGCGGTCGGTGGTCTGCACGGTGAAGTTCTCGCTGCACCCGTACACGTAGAGGAGCTCGACGCCCAGCTCGTCGTAGATCCGGTCCACCAGGCCCCGGGGCAGGGCCGAGGCGGCGGAGATGGCCCACCGCAGGGAGGAGACCCGGTGGCGGGCGGGGTCGAGGGCGTCGAGCAGGAGGGTGAAGTGGGCCGGCATCCCGGGCAGCACGGTGACCGCCTCGCGGCCCACCAGGTCGAGGGCGGCGGCGGGGGAGAAGCGCTCGGCCAGGACCAGCCGCCCGCCGGTGAGAAGGGTGATCAGCGCCAGGCGCAGCCCGAACACGTGGGCCACGGGCAGGTACAGCAGCTCGACGTCGTCGGCCCGGGGGCGGTAGGCGTCGGCGAAGAACTGCATCTTGGCCCAGCAGGCGGGGAGGGTCTCCCGCACCGCCTTGGGCTGGCCGGTGGTGCCGGAGGTGAGCAGGAGGTGCGAGGTGTCGCCCGGGGCGTGCGGCGGCGCCCACGCCTCGGCCTCCTCGGGACCGGCCAGGAGGTCGCCCAGCAGGTGGTCGGCCTCGCCCGCCTCGTCGCCCGGGGCGGGCCCGGCCAGGACGATCCGGGTCGAGGGCGAGGCGGCCCGCACGGCGCGCGCCGGCCCCATGGGGTCGTCCGCTCCCGGCCGGGGCTGGTAGAGCAGGGCGGCCGCCTCCGTCCGCTCGGCCAGCCACGCCAGCTCCCGTCCGGTGAGGTCGTTGTCGGCGCCGACGTGGACGGCGCCGGCGCCCCACGCGGCGTTGACCGCCACCAGGTGCTCGGGCCGGTTGGGGAGCTGGCACAGGACCCGGTCGCCGGGCGAGACGCCGAGGCGCCGGTAGGAGGCGACCAGGCGGGCCACCTGCCGGCCCAGCGCCCGGTAGGTCACGGTGCCGGCCCCCAGGGTGACGGCGGGCCGGTCGGGCCACCGCTCGCACGCCGCCTCCAGGCTGGGGGCCAGGGCGCCGTCGGGCCCGGTGGCGGTCACCCGAACGCCCACGGCGAGCGGGGGGCGACGCCGCCCATGCCCACCGGCTCGAACCGGGCGGCGAAGCGGGGGTCGGCGGGCACGGCGGCCAGGTCCTCGCAGGCCACGGCGCACGGTACGCCGGCCGCCGCCAGCTCGTCGGCCCACCGCGAGGCGCGGTCGCCGGCCAGCAC
>JBKHXC010000065.1:0-5932 GCA_046566225.1 Acidimicrobiia bacterium | reverse complement strand
CCGGGCGCTGCCCCTCCGCCGTTGCCCTCCCCCGTGGCCGGCCCGCCGCCCGGCGTGGCTCCGGAGGAGTGCTCGCAGGGCCGCCCTACCGTTGGCCGCCCCCGGTCGTGGCCACCGGCACCGGCGCGGCGTCCACCGGGCTGGGTTCGCCGCCGGCCAGGTCCTCGGCGGCCTCCGTGCCGGCCCAGCCGGCGGGCGTGGACACCGGAGGGACGGTGACGGGCGGCGGGGCGCCGGGACGGGGCCCGCCGAGGGGGGCGTCGCGTGCCGGCGGCGAGACCACGGTGGGCACCGGGGCGCGGCCCGGCGCGTCGAGGCCGGTGGCGCCGGGCGCGCCGGGGCCCTCGGGGCCGTCGCCGGCGTCGCCCGGCCGGCCGCCGTGGACCGGGGCGGGGGCGCCGCCCTCGGCCGGCACCGGCCCGCCCCGGTCCGGCCCCGCCCGCCCCGGCGCCCCGCCCCGCCCGCCCCCCTCGCCGCCGCCCGACCCGCCGCCGCTCGCACCCGCCGGCTCCCCGCCGCCGTCCCGGGCGCCGGCGCCGGCCTCGGGGCCGTCCACCGCCCGCCCGGTGGCGCCGGCTCCCCGCCGCCGCTCCCCGCCGGCTTCGTCGTCCGCCTGGTCGGGGAGCTGGAAGGGGGTGATCGCCTCGACGGCGGTGGCCACGATGTGCTGCGCCGCCCCGGGGAGGGCCCCCGCCGCCCCCGCCGCCGTGATCCCCGCCAGCGCCACCGAGGTGGCGAGCGCGGCCCGCCCCGCCGCCCCCGCCGCCGCCACGCGCCGGCCGACGCCCGCCCGCCCCGCTCTGCGCCCCCAGGTCGCCCGCCGGGCCCGCCCGCGCCCGGCGGGCGCCGGCCCGGCGCCGGGGGAGAAGCCGTCGGCCAGCATGGAGGCCAGCTCCGGCGACGGCGCCGGGGCCGGCCCGCCGGCCAGGGCCCGCAACTCGTCGGCGAACGCGGCGAGGGAGCCGTGCTCGCTGCCGGCGCTGGTGCCGGAGAGGAGCGCCTCGATGGCGGCGTCGTCGCCGTGGTCGCTTCGCGACATCTCGGGGTGGTAATCGCCGGGCCCGCTCAAAGGGGTACGCCCTGGTGCTGCAGGATCCGCCGGAGGGCCTCCACCGCCCGGCGCTGGAGTGCCTTGACGGCCCCCGGCGACTTCCCCACGGCGGCCGCCACCTCCTCGACGGTGAGCCCCCCGACCAGGCGCAGCACCAGCACGTCGCGCTGGTCGGCGGCCAGCCGGTCGCAGATCCGCCGCACCCCGTCGGCGCCCAGGCGCCCAAGGGCTTCGGCCTCGGCGCTGGGAGCCACCTCGGGGGCGGCGTGGGCCCGGCCCGGGTCGGCGACGGCAGCGGCGGGGTGGGGCCGGCGGGCGGCTCGCCGGCGCTCGTCGAGCAGCCGGCGGTGGGCGATGGTGAACACCCAGGACCGGAACCGCTCCTCGTCCCCGGCGAAGGACCCCAGGTTGCGGAACACGCCGACGAAGACCTCGCTGGTGAGGTCGTCGGGCTCGGCCGACCCCTGGGCGCGCAGGTAGCCGGCCACCGACGGGGCGAGCGTCCGCCACAGCCGCTCGGCCGCCCAGCCGGCGCCGGTGCGCGCGGCGGCGAGGACGTGGTCGAACTGCTCTCCCAGGGCCCCGGGACCGATGCGACGTCCTCCGTGCACGACACCTCGAACCGCGGCGCCGGCGCCAGGCGGGGCCCCGGCTCCGCCGCGGCCTCGGGCCAGCCTACGCCAGGATCCCGACCGAGGCCGGAAACCTGCCGGTTGCGTCGGTTTCGGCGAAGCCGACACCTTCACATCGGCCCCGTCGTGCCGATGCTCCCGGGTGTGACCCTGCGCGACGCGGTGCGACTGCTCGAGCTGGCGGGGTTCGCCACGCTCGCCGCCGTGTCGCTCCTGCGCTGGTGGCGGGTGCGGGGGGAGGCGGCGGGCTGGGTGGCGGCCACCTTCGCCGCCCTGGCCGGAGCCGTGCTGGCGGCCCGGTTCCTGCCCGAGGGCGGCGTAGCCGCCGACGGCGGCCACGCCGCCCTGACCCGGGCCGTCGTGCTCGTGCTCGTCGCCTTCCCGTACTGCGTGTTCCGCGTCGGCGCCGCCCTCACCGGCGCCCGGGGCAGCGGCGACGCCCTGGCCCGGGTGGCCACCGGCCTGCTGGTGGTGGCCACCACCGCCCTCCCGCGCCTGCCCGCCGCCGGCGAGGGCCGTCCCTGGTGGTTCGCGGCATACGTGCTGTGGTTCGTCCTGCAGTGGACGGTCCTGTCCACCTCGGCCGTCTACCGGCTGTGGCGGGCGGGGTCGGGCCGGCCCGCCGTCGTGCGGTACCGGATGCGGATGCTGGCCGCCGCCGCCGTGGCCCTCAACGTCGCCCTCCTCGTGGCCGCGGGCACGGGGACCGGGGCGTCGGGGCACCCGGCCCTGGGCGCCCAACTGCTCGGGCTGGCCAGCGCCGTGCTCTTCCTCGTCGCCTTCAGCCCGTCCCGGTCGCTGCGCGCGCTGTGGCGCCGCCAGGAGCTCGACCGCCTGCGCGTCGCCCAGGCCGAGCTCATGCTGGCCGACAGCGCCGAAGCGGTGGCGGGCGTCGTGCTGCCCGAGGCCGCCCGCCTGCTCGGCGCCCGGTCGGCGGTGCTCACCGACGCCGACGGGCTGGTCGTGGCCCACCACGGCGTCGACGGGGACGCCGCCGCCGCGCTGGCGCGGCGGGTCGACGCGCCGGGGGCTGCCCGCCGGGCCGCCTCCGAGGTCGTCACCGTCGCCGTGCGGGGCGGCGCCCTGCTGGTGGAGGGCAACGCCGCCACGCCCATCTTCCGGCGCGACGAGGTCGTCCTGCTGGAGACCCTCGGCCACCTCGCCGGCCTCGCCCTCGACCGCGCCGAGCTGGCGGCGAGGGAACGAGCCGTGCGCGCCCAGCTGGCCGAGCAGCGGGCCCTGCTGGCCGAGGCCCAGAGCACCGCCCGGCTGGGAAGCTACCGCTGGGACCTGGCCAGCGGCGAGGTGTCGTGGTCGGACGAGATGCACCGGCTGCTCGGGTACGCACCGGGCGAGGTCCGCGACTTCGGTGCCGCCTTCGCCTCCCGCCTCCATCCCGACGACGCCGCCGCCGTCCACGCCGCGTGGGGGGCGGCGCGGCGCGGGGGCCCACCTTCCGACCTCGAATACCGGATCGTGCTGCCCGGCGGCGAGCCCCGCTGGGTCCACAGCCGGGTGGAGCTGGTGAGGGGGACCGACGGAGCGCCCCTGCGCCTGGTCGGCACCCTCCAGGACGTCACCGACCGCAAGCGGGCCGAGGAGGCGATCTCCTTCCAGGCGCTCCACGACTCCCTCACCGGCCTGCCCAACCGCCGCCTGTTCCTGGAGCGCCTGGCCATGGCCATGGCGGCCCGGGACCACCGCCGCTCCGGGGTGGCCGTGCTGTTCGTCGACCTCGACCGCTTCAAGTGGCTCAACGACAGCCTGGGCCACGCCGCCGGCGACGAGCTGCTGGTCGAGGTCGCCTCCCGCCTGCGGGCGTCGGTGCGGGCCGGCGACACCGTCGCCCGCTTCGGCGGCGACGAGTTCGTCATCCTGCTGGAGGAGATGTCTGGAGTGGCCGCCGCCGAGCGCCTGGCCGCCCGGTTCGTCGCCGAGCTGGCCCGGCCCGCCGTGGTCGCCGGCGAGGAGACGATGGTGACGGTCAGCATCGGCGTCGCCTACTCGCCACCGGGCGGCGCCGAGGACACGCCCGAGACCCTGGTGCGGGACGCCGACGCCGCCATGTACCGGGCCAAGGACCGGGGCCGGGACCGCTTCGAGACCTTCGACGTCCAGACCCGCCTGCGGGCGGTGGCCCGCCACGAGACGGCCAACGCCCTGCGCCGGGCCATGGACCGCGGCGAGCTGGACGTCCACTACCAGCCCCAGGTGGACGTCACCACGGGCAGGGTCGTGGGGGTGGAGGCGCTGGTGCGGTGGCGCCACCCGGAGCGGGGGCTGCTGCCGCCCACCGAGTTCGTCCCCGTGGCCGAGGAGACCGGGCTCATCGTGCCCCTCGGCATCCAGGTCATGACCCGGGCGTGCCGGCAGGCGGGGGCCTGGCAGGCGGCGGGCCGCCGGCTGACCCTGAGCGTGAACCTGTCGGCGCGCCAGCTCATGGCCCCCGACCTCACCTCGGTGGTGGAGGCGGCCCTGTCCTCGTCGGGCCTCGACCCGGGCCTGCTGTGCCTGGAGATCACCGAGAGCGTGCTGCTGGAGGAGGCGGCGGCCAGCGCCCGGGCGCTCGAGCGCCTCAAGGCCCTGGGCGTCGCCGTCGGCGTCGACGACTTCGGCACCGGCTTCTCGTCGCTGACCTACCTCAAGCGCTTCCCGGTGGACGTGCTCAAGATCGACCGGTCGTTCGTGGCCGGGCTGGGCGTCAGCCGGGAGGACGCCGCCATCGTGGCCGGGGTGGTCGACCTGGCCCACGCCTTCGGCCTCACCGCCGTCGCCGAGGGCGTGGAGACCATCGACCAGCTCGACGAGCTGCGGGCCATCGGCTGCGAGCTGGGGCAGGGGTTCCTGTGGTGCCAACCGCTGCCGACGGCCGAGGCCGAGCGGTGGATCGCCGCCCACTCGGAGCCGGCGCACCGGCCCCCGCCGTGCCACCCCTCGGTGGTGGGCGGGCCGGCGGCGGGGAGCCACCGGGTGCTCCTGGTGGACGACGACCGCTCCCTGCGCGCCCTCACCCGCATGCAGCTGGAGGCCGACGGCGCCTTCGAGGTGGTGGGCGAGGCGGGCGACGGCCGGGAGGGCATTGCCCTGGCCCGCGACCTCGATCCCGACCTCGTGCTGCTCGACCTGGCCATGCCGGGCATGGGCGGCCTGGAGGCCCTGCCGCTGATCCGCGCCGTCGCCCCCGACGCCAAGGTCGCGGTGCTCACCGCCCTCGACCGCGCCGACGTCGCCGACTCGGCCGCCCGCCGGGGCGCCTCCGCCGTCATCCCCAGGACCGCCGACGCCGACCGCCTGGCCGCCCTCCTGCGCCCCCTCGTGTCCCCGTCGGCCGCCGGGTGAGCCACGCCGGGCGGCCCGCCGGCTACCGGTGCTCGGGGTTGGCGTAGTCGAGGCGGCAGCCGGCGTCCCACTCGGAGCGCTGGTTGCCGTGGGCGGGGACGCCGCCGGCGTCGTTGAGCATGCGGGCCAGGTGGAGCAGGTTCCAGGTCATGAACGTGGTGTTGCGGTTGGTGAAGTCGTTGTCGGGACCCCCGGAGCCGGGGTCGAGGTAGGACGGGCCGGGGCCGGCCTCGCCGATCCAGCCGGCGTCCGCCTGGGGCGGGACGACGTAGCCCAGGTGCTGGAGGGAGTAGAGGATGTTCATGGCGCAGTGCTTGACGCCGTCCTCGTTGCCGGTGATCAGGCAGCCGCCCACCCGCCCGTAGTAGGCGTACTGGCCGGCCTCGTTGAGCAGGTGGGAGTTCCCGTACAGGCGCTCGACGACCTTGGTGCACACCGAGGACTTCTCGCCCAGCCAGATCGGGCTGCACAGCACGAGGACGTCCGCCGCCTTGACCTTCTCGAAGATGGCGGGCCAGTCGTCGGACGGCCAGCCGTGCTCGGTCATGTCGGGGTAGACCCCCACCGGGATGTCGTGGTCGACCGCCCGGACCAGCTCCACGGCGACGCCGTTGCGGCGCATGATCTCCATGGACCGGGCCGCCAGTCCCTCGGTGTGGGAGAGCTCGGGCGACCGCTTCAGCGTGCAGCTGATGTAGAGCGCCCGCAGGTCGGAGAAGTCCCACCGCGACCGGCGGCACTGCTCCTCCTGCTTTTCCGTCAGGGTCATCGGTTCCCTCCCGGGGCTCGGTCGACCGGCGCGACCGGCGCGCCGGTCGCGTGCTCGCCGGGAAGGTCCCGGCGCCGGGGCCGTTGTTACACCGCCGGGCGCCGGCGGGCGGCGTCCGCCCACCGTGGGCGCCCGATCGGG
>JBKHXC010000064.1:0-12358 GCA_046566225.1 Acidimicrobiia bacterium | reverse complement strand
TGGTGGCGGTCGACACCCAGAACCCGCCGGGGCGGGAGCGGGAGGCGCTGGGCCTGTGCCGGGAGATGCTGGCGCCCTTCGGCGCCCGCTTCCGGGAGGTGGAGCCGGCGCCGGGGCGGGCCTCGCTGCTGGCCGCCGTCGGCTCGGGCGACCGCCCCGTCCTCATCGTCAACGGCCACCTCGACGTGGTGCCCGTCCACCGGCCGGGATGGACCCGGGACCCCTTCGGCGGCGAGCTGGACGGCGGCCGCCTGTACGGCCGGGGCACGGCCGACATGAAGGGCGGCATCGCGGCGGCGGTGGAGGCGCTGGCCGCCCTGGGCCGGGCGGGGCGGGAGCCGGCGTGCGACCTGGCCTTCCACCTGGTCGCCGACGAGGAGCGGGGGGGCGCCCTGGGCACCGCGGCCCTGGTCGGCGCCGGGGCGGTGCGCGGCGCCGCCTGCATCGTCCCCGAGCCCACCGGCCTGGCCGTGTGCGTGGCCGAGCGGGGGCTGTTCACGGCGACCATCACCGTGCACGGGCGGCCGGCCCACGGCAGCCAGCCCGCCGATGGGGTGTCGGCGGTGGAGAAGGCGGCCAAGGTCGTGCTGGCCCTCCACGGCGCCGACTTCGGCGACGACGACCACGAGCTGCTGGGCCGCCCCACCTGCAACATCGGCGTGATCGAGGGGGGCACGGGCCACAACACGGTGGCCGAGCGGTGCACGGTGGTGGCCGACCGCCGGCTGCTCCCGGGGGCCACCGCGGCGTCGGCCGAGGCCGGGCTGCGGGCCCGCATCGACGCCATCGGCGACCCCGAGCTGCGCTACGACCTGGAGCCGGGCGTGGTGGGCGAGGCGTCCGAGCTCGACCGCGACCACCCCTTCGTCGGCCGGGTGCAGGCGGCCATGGCCGCCGTCCTCGGGCGGCCGGCGCCGGTGATCGGCATGCGCTTCACCACCGACGCCCGGTTCGTGCGCAACCAGGCCGGCATCCCGACCGTCGTGTGCGGGCCGGGCGAGATCGCCCAGGCCCACACCAACGACGAGTGGGTGGCGGTCGACCGCCTGGTCGACGCCGCGGCCGTCTACGCCGAACTGTTCGCGACCTTCCGGGGGTGAGCGGGCGGGCGCCGGCGGCGGCGGGTGTTCGACCTCATTCGCTCGCTCCGCTCACTCCACCCGGTCGAGTCGGATCGTGGCCGGGGTACTAGGGCCGTTGCGCACGGCCACCACCGAGGCCACCGTCGACGCCGCCGGGCTGGCCGCCGCCCTGGAGGCGCGCTCGGGCCTGGTCCTGGAGCGGGCCGACGGCGAGGGGAGCTTCGTCGCCGCCGGCGGGCCGGTGGCCGGCTACCGCCGGACGGTCCGCAGCGAGGCGGTGGGCGGCGGCCTCCACCGGGTCAGCCAGACGGTGGAGTACCGCTTCGACCTCCCGTTCTGGGGGCCGCTGTTCCGCTGGCCGCTGCGCCGGGAGCTGGCCCGCCTGGCGCCGCGGCGGGGCGTGCCGTGGTGGGCCCCCCCCGACCGCCTCGACCCCCGCGCCGCCCAGGCCCTGGCCGCCCTGTGCGCCCTGTCGGTGGTGGTCGGCTACCTGGGAACCGTCCTCACCCAGACCATCACCTTCGCGGCCGGCGAGTTCGGGGCCGGCAGGGGCGCCCAGGGCGTGGCCCTGGCCGTGGTGCGGGCCGACGTGGCCGTCGCCCTGGCGCTGGTGGCCCTGGCCGACCGGCGGGGGCGGCGCCGGGTCCTGCTGGCCTCCACCACCGCCGGCTGCGTCCTCACCGCCACCGGGGCGCTGGCCCCGTCACTGGCCTTCCTGGCCGGCAGCCAGGTGCTCACCCGGGGGTTCGTGACGGCGTCGGTGATCGTGCTCACCGTCGCCGCCGCCGAGGAGATGCCCAAGGGCTCCCGTGCCTACGCCGTGAGCCTGCTGGCCATGACGGCCGCCCTGGGCGCCGGCGTGTGCGTGTTCCTGCTCCGCTTCGCCGACGCGTCCGGCGGCTGGCGCCTGCTCTTCGCCGCCGGGCTGCTGGGCCTGCCGGCGGTCCGGGCGGTGGCCGGCCGGCTGTCGGAGAGCCGGCGCTTCGAGGCCCCCCACGAGAAGGCGCGCCTGGCCGGCCACGGCCGGCGCTTCTGGCTGCTGGCGATCTCTGCCTTCCTGTTCAACCTGTTCTTCGCCCCCGCCGCCCAGTTCGGCAACGAGTACCTGCGCACCGAGCGCGGCTTCAGCGGCGCCCGCATCTCGCTGTTCACCATCCTCACCGCCACGCCGGGTGGCATCGGCGTGGTCGTCGGCGGCCGGCTGGCCGAGCGGGGACGGCGGGCCGTGGGCGCGGTGGCGCTGGTCACCGGCGTGGGCGCCAGCGTGATGCTCTACCAGTCGTCCGGCTGGGGCATGTGGGCGTGGGCGGCGGTCGGCTCGGTGGTGGGCGGCGCCACGGTGCCCGCCCTGGGCGTGTACGGGCCGGAGCTGTTCCCCACCTCGCTGCGGGGCAAGGCCAACGGGACCATCGCCGTGCTCGGCCGGCTGGGCAGCGTGGTGGGCCTGGTCGCCGCCGGGCTGCTGGCCGACTCCTTCGGGCGCCTGGGGCCCGCCCTGGCCCTGCTCGCCCTGGGGCCGGCGGCGCTGGCCGTGCTGGTGCTGGCCGCCTACCCGGAGACGGCCCACACCGAGCTGGAGGACCTCAACCCCGAGGACGCCCCTCCCGGGCCCGCTCCGTGACCCAGGCGGCGACAGCGGCGGCGACCTCGGCGTCGCGGCCCCGCAGCCCGTGGTCGCCCCCGTCGAGCCACACGTGGCTGACCGGGCCGGGGATGGCGGCGGCGTGCTCCTCCAGCTCGGCGGGGGCGGCGAACGCGTCCCGGGTGCCGGACACGAACAGGCACGGCACGCGGAGGCGGGGGAAGTGGTCGACCCGGAGCCGGTCGGGCCTCCCCGGGGGGTGCAGCGGGTAGGAGACCAGCACCAGCCCCAGGCAGGCCAGCCCCTCGGCGGCCGCCATCGAGCAGATGCGCCCGCCCATCGACCGCCCGCCCAGCACCACCCGCCCGGGCGCCACGCCGGCGGCGGCGGCCAGCGCGGCGGCGCCCTCGGCCACGGCGGCCACCAGCACGGGCGGCCGGTCGGGCGCCCTGCGGCCCGCCCGGGTGTACGGGAAGTCCATGCGCTCGACGACCACGCCGGCGGCGCCCACGGCCCGGTCGATGGCCACCAGGGCGGGCTGGTCGCGCGAGGCCGACGCGCCCGGCGTCAGCAGCAGGGCGGCGGGCGGGGCGGTGGCCGGCGCGGGCGTCACCCCTCGGTGAGCAGGATGCGCTTGGCCTCGGTCAGCTCCGAGATGCGCTTGCCGGCGCCCTCCACCTCGGCACCGTGGTCGGGGTGGGCGTCGCGGATCAGGGTCCGGAAGCGGCGCAGGATGTCGCTGCGGGGCGGCTCGCTGCGGGTGGAGAAGCCCAGCACCTCGAGGGCCCAGCGCTCGTCGCCCATGACCTGGGGCCGGCGCAGCGCCGCCTCGTCGCTCGACAGGTAGTCGAGCAGCCGGGGGTCGGGGCCGGCCTCCCAGCGGGTGGCCCGCCGCAGCAGGCGGAACACCGCCGGCCGCACCTTGGACTCCAGCCTGGCCGCCGCGTAGGCGGCGGCCAGGACCTGCGGCAGCGGGGCGCCGTGGTCGTCGAGCTCGAGGACCGGCTCCCCGCCCGCCTCGACCAACCGGTGGCGGCTGCGGTCGAGGCCCACCACGTCGGTCTGGAACCGGTGCCGCAGGCGGGGCTGGGCCACCCGGGCCCCGTACTCCAGCTCCCACAACAGCCGGTCGACGCCCTCGCGCACCTCGTCGGGGAGGCTCGCCACCCACGCCCCGACGATGCCGGCCAGCAGGAGCCCGCCGTGGTTCGGCGGCTCGGTGGGCAGGTACAGCTCGCCCAGCGCCACCCGCCGGGTGGGGGCGATGGCCCGCGAGTGACGCACCTCCAGCTCGGCCAGCAACACGGGTCGACCCTACCGAAGCCGTCGCGGAAGCGACTCGGATCCGAGTCGTTCCCGCCACCGGTTCCCCGCCGGCCGGCGCCGGCTCAGACCAAGCGCCGGAGCACGTCGCGCAGCGCCGCCGCCTCGCCCACGACGACCTCGTCGTCGGCCTCCGCCTCCAGGGAGGCGACGATCCCCTCGGCCATCTGCTGCACCTGCTTCCACGCCGCCGGCTCCACGCCGTAGGGGGGCGGGGCGTTGGTGGCGGCGTCCGCCGCGGTGGCCACCTCGCCGGCCGCCTCGATGTCCACCGTCCGCTCCCGGGCCGGGCGGTCGGTGGCCACGAACAGGTCGGACATCACCGCGTACACCGCCTCGTCGTCCACCTCGTCGTCGCCGCCCTCCACCGCCTCCAGGGCGTCGGGGAACTCCACCCGGTCCATCAGGGCGTCCACCCGGTCCTCGCACTCCTCGGGCACGAGCAGGTCGTCGCCCTCCCAGCGGTGGGCGACGTCCTCGTCGGCCAGCAGCCCCGACAGGGCGTCGCGCTCGCCCTGCTCCCAACCGTCCATCTCGTAGACGAGGGCGCCCTCGGTGTCGAGCAGCAGGCCGCACTCGGGGCACACGGCCACGTCCGGCTGGTACTCCGCACCGCAGCCGGGGCAGAAGTTGGTGGTCATCGCCCCATATCAGCACCTCGGGCGGGGACGTGACGGGATAGGAACGAATCGGCCCGGGCCAGGGCGTCGGCCACCGTGGCCGGCGACCGCCAGCCGTGGCCCTCGCCCTCGTACTCGTGGTGCTCGACCGGGACGCCCCGGGCCCGGAGGGCCGCCGCCAGCCGGCGCGACCCGGCGGCGGGCACCACCACGTCGTCGGCTCCGTGCAGCACCAGGAGGGGGGCGGCGATGCGGTCGGCCACGGCCAGCGGGGACCGGGCCCGGTGCTCCTCGGCCGCCTCCGGCAGGGGGCCCACCAGGCCCCAGGTGTAGTGCGCCTCGAACCGGTGGGTGGCGGCGGCCAGGCCCTCGAGGTCGGCCACCGGGTAGGACACGGCGCCCGCCGCCCACAGGTCCGGCCGGCGGGCGAGCAGGAGCAGCGCCAGCATGCCGCCCGCCGACGCCCCGACCGCCACCAGGCGGGCCGGGTCGGCCCAGCCCCGCCGCACGTCCGCCTCGGCGCCGGCCACGGTGTCGTCGACGTCGACGACCCCCCACCCGCCCCGCAGGGCCCGGGCCCACGCCCGGCCCCACCCGGTGGAGCCCCGGTGGTCGGGGTGGAGCACCGCCCACCCCCGGGACAGGAAGAACGCCAGGGCGGGATCGAAGCCCACCCGGTCCTGCCCGGTGGGGCCGCCGTGGCCCCAGACGAGCAGGGGCGGGGGCGGGCCGCCGCCGGGGCCGGGCGGCCGCCACAGCCGCCCGTGCACCGTGGCCCCGTCGGGTGCGGCCCAGGAGACGACGTCGGGCTCGGGCATCCACTCCGCGGCCCGGGCCACCGCCGGATGGGGCCCGGTGGCGACCACCCGCCGGCCGCCGCCGGCCGGGTCGACGGCGACCACGGCGGTCGGCGTGCGGGCGCCGCTGCGGACGCAGGCCAACGTCGCCCCCCGCCATGTGAGCGACGAGTGGACCCCGCGCCCGAGCTCGCCCACCTCGCCGGACGCCAAGTCGACCACGCAGAGGCGCCCGAAGCCGGCCTCGTTGCGGGTGAAGGCGATCCGGCGGGAGTCGGGCGACCAGGCGAACGAGGCCGCCCCCGCCCCCCACGCCGGCCCACCGTGCTCGCACGGCTCGTCCACCAGCGGGCGGGGCGCGGCGCCGTCGGGACCGGCGACCCACAGGTTGCACCAGCCGGTGGCGTCCGACAGGAAGGCGAGGGCCGACCCGTCGGGCGCCCAGCGCGGCTCCTGCACGCCGTGGTCCCCGCCGGCCACCACGACCCGGCCGGCGCCGCCCCCGGCGCGGGCGGGGGCGACCACGATGCGGGCGGCGTCCCACGGCATGGCGGGGACGTCCCACTCCTGCCACGCCAGCCGGGCGCCGTCGGGCGACCACGCCGGGTCGAGGGCGAAGTCGGCGGCGTCGGAGACGACGGCGGGGGCCCCGCCGCCGGCGGGGACGAGGGCGACGGCCCGGGTGTCGGCCACCAGGGCGAGCCACGACCCGTCGGGCGAGGCGGCCAGGCCGGCGGCCCCTCCCTCGATGCCCGCCCCCACCACCCGCGCCGGCCCGCCGCCGGCCACCGCCACCTCGCCGGCGTCGGTCACGTACGCCACCCGCCCGGGGCCCAGCCACGCCACCACCCCGCCCCGGCCGGCGGGCGGAGGGTGGGCGGCCAGCACCGACTCGGCGCCACCGGCGGCGGGCACGACCACCAGGCGGGCGCCGGCGGCGTCGCGGGCCACGAAGGCGACGACCGAGCCGTCGGGCGACAACCGGGGATCGCCCAGGGAGCGCCCGCCGGCGCACGCCTCGGCCGCCAGCGGCGCCGGCGTCGCCCGTGACGGAGGGGTCCGGGGCGGGTTCAGATGACGGGGTCCTCGGTCCAGCGCCCGAACACCGTCGCCAGGGCGTCCACCACCTCGCCCACGCTGGCCCGGGCCCGCACGGCGTCGAGGATGGCGGGCACCAGGTTGACGTCGGGCCGGCCGGCGTCGGCCCGCACGGCGGCGAGGGCGGCGTCCACCGCCGCCTGGTCGCGCGCCGCCCGCACGGCGGCCAGCCGCTCGCGCTGGCGCTCCTCCACGTCGGCGCCGACGAGGAGGGTGGGGACGACCTCGGCCTCCCCGGGGTCGGCGAAGCGGTTCACCCCCACCACCACCCGGCGGCCGGCGGCCACCTTCTTCTCGAACCGGTAGGCGGCGTCGGCGATCTCGCCCTGGAACCACCCGGTCTCCACCCCGGCGACCACCCCGTCGAGCATCGAGCCGCCGCCCAGGCGCTCGAGGTGGGCGAACACCTCCTCGGCCCGCCGCTCCAGCTCGTCGGTGAGCTCCTCCACCAGCCACGACCCGCCCAGGGGGTCGGCCACGTGGGCCACCCCGGTCTCGTGGGCGACGACCTGCTGGGTGCGCAGGGCGATGCGGGCCGCCCGCTCGGTGGGCAGGGCCAGGGCCTCGTCGTAGGCGTCGGTGTGCAGGCTCTGGGTGCCGCCCAGCACGCCGGCCAGGGCCTCGATGGCCACCCGGGCCACGTTGACCTCGGGCTGCTGCGCGGTGAGCGACACGCCCGCCGTCTGGGTGTGGAACCGCAGGCGCAGCGACCGCTCCGACGCGGCCCCGTAGCGGTCCCGCATCCAGCGCCCCCAGATCCGCCGGGCCGCCCGGTACTTGCCGATCTCTTCGAAGAAGTCGATGTGGGCGTTGAAGAAGAAGCTGAGCCGGGGGGCGAACTCGTCGATGGCGAGCCCCGCCCGCAGGGCCGCCTCCACGTAGGCGAAGCCGTTGGCGAGGGTGAACGCCAGCTCCTGGGCGGCCGTCGACCCCGCCTCCCGGATGTGGTACCCGGAGATGGAGATCGGGTGCCACCGCGGCATCTCGGCGGTGGCGAACCGGATGACGTCGGTCACCAGGCGCAGGCTGGGCCGGGGCGGGAAGATGTACTCCTTCTGGGCCTGGTACTCCTTCAGGATGTCGTTCTGGACGGTGCCACCCAGCCGGGCCCGCTCGACCCCCGCCGCCTCGGCCACCGCCACGTACATGGCGAGCAGGACGGCGGCCGCCGAGTTGATCGTCATGGAGGTGGTCACCGAGCCCAGGTCGATCCCGGCGAAGAGGTCCTCCATGTCGGCCAGGGTGTCGACGGCCACGCCCGCCTTGCCCACCTCGCCCAGGGAGTGGGGGTCGTCGGAGTCGCGGCCCATCAGGGTGGGGAGGTCGAAGGCGGTGGAGAGGCCGTCGCCGCCGTGGCCGAGGATGTGCTTGAAGCGGGCGTTGGTCTCGACGGCGGTGCCGAAGCCGGCGAACATCCGCATCGTCCACAGCTTCGAGCGGTACATGGTGGCGTAGGGCCCGCGGGTGTAGGGGAACTGCCCCGGGAACAGCCCGTCGTCGGGCCCGTAGACCGGCTCCAGCGGGATGCCGGAGATGGTCTCGAAGTCGGCGTCGCGCACCGGCGTGGCGGCGGCCGCCTCCTCCCAGTCCCGGCGTCCGCTCACGACTCCAGTGTGCATGCAAATGGAGGGCCGAAGGCTTCCCGGCTAGGGTCGATGCCATGTCCGCAGCGGAGAAGCAGGCCCCCGATCGCAACCTCGCCCTGGAGCTGGTGCGGGTGACGGAAGCGGCCGCCCTGGCCGCGGCCCGCTGGGTCGGCAAGGGCGACAAGAACGCGGCCGACGGGGCCGCCGTCGACGCCATGCGCGTCGTGCTCCAGACGGTGTCGATGGACGGCGTCATCGTCATCGGCGAGGGCGAGAAGGACGAGGCGCCCATGCTCTACAACGGCGAGAACGTGGGGGACGGGTCGCCCCCCCAGACCGACATCGCCGTCGACCCGGTGGAGGGCACCACCTTGACCTCGCTGGGGCGGGGCAACGCCCTGTCGGTGATCGCCGTCGCCGAGCGGGGGGCCATGTTCGACCCCGGCGCCTGCTTCTACATGAACAAGATCGCCGTCGGGCCCGAGGCGGCGGGGTCGATCGACATCACCCGCTCGCCCACCGACAACCTCCACGCCGTGGCCAAGGCGCTGGGCAAGTCGGTGCGGGACGTCACCGTCGTCGTCCTGGCCCGCCCCCGCCACGACGACCTCATCGCCGAGATCCGGGAGGCCGGCTCGCGCATCCGCCTCATCCAGGACGGCGACGTGGCCGGCGCCATCTCCACCGCCTGGCCCGACGCCGGCGCCGACGTCCTCATGGGGATCGGCGGCACGCCCGAGGGCGTGATCTCGGCCGCCGCCCTCAAGTGCATGGGCGGCGAGCTGCAGGGCAAGCTCAACCCGCTCGACGACGAGCAGCGCCGGGCCGCCCTGGAGGCGGGCGACGACCTCGACGCCGTCCTGGGCACCGACGACCTGGTGCGGGGCGACAACTGCTTCTTCGCCGCCACCGGCATCACCGACGGCGAGATGCTGCGGGGCGTCCACTACGACAGCAAGGGCGCCACCACCCAGTCACTGGTCATGCGCTCCAAGTCGGGCACCGTCCGCCGCATCGACTCCCGGCACCGCCTGGACAAGCTCCGGGAGTTCAGCGCCATCGACTTCGACTGAGCTCTCTTCCCGGCCGGGGCCCCGACCCCGGCCTCCTCCCGAGGCGGGGCACAGGGTGAGGGTGGCGACCCAGGCGTGGAACACGGCGGCGGGGAGGACCTCGGCCAGCGGCGCCACGCCGCGGCGCGACAGCCCCACGCCGACGACGCAGGCGGCCAGCTCGGCGGCGGCCAGCCGGCCGGCGGTGCGGCGCAACGGCCCGGGCGGCTGGGCGGCGGCGAAGCGCCACATGAGCACCGGCAGCGACCCGCCCAGGGCCAGGGCGGCGACCACGTGGACCCGCGCCGCCGCCGGCCCGGCCCCCTCCACGGGCACGACGGCGGCCACCAACTGGGCCGCCATTCCCCCGACCATGGCCGCGGAGAACGACCGGGACCCGGGGTAGCGGGCCCGCAGCCAGGCGTGGAAGGCCACGAACAGCACCGCCGCCCCGGCCAGGCCGGCGGCGAACAGGTGGGCGGCCGCCGGCGAGGCGACCAGGTGGCTGAGGGGGCGGTGGCCCAGCAGGTCGAAGCGGGCGACCACGCTTGCCCCGCCCAGCGTCGCCCACAGGGTGGCGACGGCGGCCAGGCCCGTCCAGCGCAGGCGTGCGGTGCCCATCCTCCGCTGTTCGGAGCCGACCCCGTCCCCGGCCGGCCCGCGGTGCGGGCGGGCCCGGGCTCAGCGGCCGGGGGGGCGGGGCGGCCGGGAACAGGCCGAGCTGCTCGTCGCGGGCGGCGACGTCGGCCAGCGGCTCCCACCGCAGCGTCCCCCGCCGGCCCGGGCGGCCCACCTCCAGGCGCGCGACGGGGATGGCGCGGGCGGCGCCCTTGCCGTCGACCAGGCCGACGCTGCCGTCCCTCTCCAGGCGGGTCGCCACGCCCTCGCGCCACCGCTCCCCCGCCCGCCGGCGGAACCGGACGGCGTCGCCCGGCTCCAGCCCCACCGCCCTCAGGGCGGCCACCGCCGGGTCCTCTCCCCCGCCGCCCGACCGCCCGCCCGCCATCGGCCCCCGTGTCTACCACCCGCCCTGGCCAGATGCCTTCGCCGCGTTCGCATCGGCAGGGTCCGTGGCCGCACTTGCCGCCGCAGGCGGCCTCTGCGGCTGCGGACCGGCGAGAAGGGACAGGGCGGAGGCGGCGCGAGCTCCGCTCGCCCGCCGGAGCACGATCCGACTCGACCGAATGGAGTGAGCGAAGCGAACGAATGAGGTCGAAGCGCTACACCAGGTCGCGCCGGAGCCGGCCGGGACGGGGCCCGTCGTCCACCCAGCCGCGGTGGCGGAGGAACGCCGCCAGCCCGTCCCCCTCCTCCCCGCCCCCCACGGCGGCCACGACCGCCCGGCACCCCCGCTCGGTCGCCAGCGACGCCACCGCGGCCAGCAGGCGGGAGCCGACGCCCTGCCCCCTCGCCTCCCGGGCCACGACCAGGGCGTCGAGGCGGGCGACCTCCCCGCCCGCCGACCCGGTCGCCGCCCCCACCACCGCCCCGTGGCGGCGGGCGGTGACGCAGAACGGTGACCCCAGCCCGAGGGCGGCGGCCTCGGGGTCGGGTCGCTCGCTCACCACCAGCTCCACCGGCAGCCCGCCGCGGCCCACGACGGCGGGGGCGGCGAGGGGGGCGTCGGCGATCGGCGCCCAGGCCCGCCCCGGCCCCTCGCGCAGCAGGTGGACGCGCTCGACGGTGACGTCGGCGCGGTAGTCGGACAGGGCCTCGAGGGCGGCGGCGATGCGGCCGGGCCCGGCCTCGTCGGCCACGGTGACGTGGGGCACCCACGGCCAGGTGAGCGGCCGGGCCAGGGGGTCGGCGAACACGGCGTGGCGCAGGGCCGACAGCCCGTCGAGGTCGCCCCCGACGGCCAGGTAGAGCACCGGGTTGTCGGGCAGGAAGGTGGCCGGGGGGCCCAGGGCCAGCCGCAGCGGCCGGGTGGCGGCGGCCGCCGAGCGCAGCACGGCCAGGGCGTCGCCAGCCGGTCCTCCCGCACGTTGACCGGCGGCACCAGCGTGAGGTGGGACGGGATGCGCCCCAGGGCGCCGTCGCCCAGGGCGCGGCGCAGCCCGTCGACCTCGGCGGCCACCGCCGGCGGCAGGAGCAGGGCGACGCCGAGGCGGGCCTTGGGCACCCCCGACGTTGGCACACCGGGTTCGGCCGCCGCGTGCGCGGGGACAACTGACGGCATGGAACGAGAGAGCGTGAAGCACGGCAGCCGTGTCGACGAGGCCATGGCCGAGGACGTGGCGCCCCTGCTCCACGGCAGCGCCGCCGAGGAGTCCCGGGCGCAGGAGTCCCGGGTCCAGGAGGACCCGTCCGTCGGCCCCGGCGTCCGCCCCGTGGCGCACGAGGCCCCGGGCCTCGGCATCAGCGAGGACGACGCCACCGGCCGGGCGGAGCTCGGCCGCCACCTGACGTCGGCCGCCTTCCCGGCCCGCCGCGACCAGCTGGTGTTCCACGCCGTCGACGCCTCGGCCCCCCCGGAGGTGGTCGACCGCCTCCGCACCCTGCCCGGCGACGCGGACTTCGCCAACATCCAGGCCGTGTGGACGGCCCTCGGCGGCGCCACCGAGGCCAGCCACACATAGGCCACAGCGGGGCGGCCGACCTCGGCGCCGGCCGGGAGGGGGCCCCGGCTCTAGGCCAGGCGGTCCCGGTGGCCGGAGGCGCGGGGCTGGGCCATGGACATGGCGGCCAGGACCAGGAGCGAGGAGGGGACCTGCTCCAGCTCGCCCGGCAGCCAGGTGGAGCCGGTGGACGCCGCCAGGGAGTCGACGAGGGCGGGACGGCCCACGCGCCGGCGGCGCAGTTCCTGAGCGAGTTCGGTGCAGTCGATGACCATGTCGCCAGAAGCCTCGGTCCCCCACCCTCGCGACCCCTGCCTGTGGATCACAAGGGGGCAAAGGCTGTGGACGTGGGCGTCCCGCCTGTGGAACCGGCGCGCCCGGCCGGCTTCGGTGGGCGACCGCCGCGGGCCCGCCGGGCCCGGAGCTACGAGCCGACCAGCTCCAGGCGGATCTCGGCTCGGCGCAGGCGGCGCTCGGCCTCCGGCCGGTCCTCCTCGGACGCCTCCTTCGCCGCCCGGTCGGCCTCGTCGCGGGCCCGGCGGGCCCGGTCGGCGTCGATCTGGTCGGGCAGCTCGGCCACGTCGGAGAGGATGATCACCCGGTTGTCCTTGACCTCGACGAAGCCCTCGTGGACGGCCGCCTTGAGGACGTCGCCGCCCT
>JBKHXC010000063.1:0-2824 GCA_046566225.1 Acidimicrobiia bacterium | reverse complement strand
ACCGACGGAGGCGACTCGTGACCACCACAGGCCCGCCCAGCCCCCGCCCGCCCGGGCACCGCCCACCGGTCGGGACGTGGGTGCCGGTGGCGGCCGCCGTGCTCGTGGTGCTGGCCCTCCTCCTGGCCATCCCCATGGCCCCCCCGCCCTCCGAGCTGCCCCCCCGCCCGGCCGGCGCGGCGGCGCCCAAGGGCGACGCCGGGTCCCCGGCCGGGCGGGGCGTGGCCGTCCGCGGCCCGGGGGCAGCCGCCCGCCTGGCGCCGTAGCCGCCTACGAGGCGGCCGCCGGCGGGGCGAGGGTCACCTCCAGCGACGGCTCGGGGGCCTCCTCGAGGCGCAGCTCGGCCACCGAGCCGGCGTCGCGCAGGTCGTCCTCGGCGGCGCCCAGGGCGGCGAGGCGCTCGGCCGTGTCCCGCACCACGAGGAGGTCCACGCCGGCCCGCTGCGACAGGCGGGCCTCGCTCTTGGCCTTGCGCAGGCCCCGCAGGGCGGTCGTGGCCGTCTCCAGCACCGCGGCGTCGGCGCCCCGGGCGGCGGCCAGCTCGCCCGCCGCCGGCCAGGGGCTGCGGTGCACCGACCCGTCCTGCCACCACGACCACACCTCCTCGGCGACGAAGGGCAGGAACGGGGCCAGCAGCCGCTGGAACACCGACAGGGCCAGGCGCAGGGTGGCGGTGGCCGAGGAGGCCCGGGGGCCGCCCTGGTAGGCCCGGTTCTTGACCAGCTCCAGGTAGTCGTCGCAGAAGGACCAGAAGGCCGACTCGGTGCGCTCCAGGGCGCGGGCGTAGTCGTAGCCGTCGAGGGCGGCCGTGCACTCGTCGACCAGGCGGGCCAGCCCGGCCAGCAGGGCCCGGTCCACCGGCGCCGCCGGCGCCCCCCCCTCGTGGGGGAGCGACAGGACGAACCTCGACGCGTTGAGCACCTTGATGGCCAGGCGCCGGCCGTTCTTCATCTGGTTCTCGTCGAACGCGGTGTCCGTCCCGGGCCGGCCGCTGGCCGCCCAGTAGCGCACGGCGTCCGACCCGTACTGCTCCAGCAGGGCGATGGGCGTGACGACGTTGCCCTTGGACTTCGACATCTTCTTGCGGTCGGGGTCGAGGATCCACCCGGAGATGGCGGCGTCGGTCCACGGCAGCGAGCCGTGCTCGTGCCACGACCGCACCACCGTCGAGAACAGCCAGGTGCGGATGATGTCGTGCGCCTGGGGCCGCACGTCGAAGGGGAACACCATGGCGAACAGCTCCCCGTCGCCGCCCCACCCGCCGGCGATCTGGGGGGTGAGCGACGAGGTGGCCCAGGTGTCCATGACGTCGGGGTCGGCGGTGAACCCGCCGGGCACGTCGCGCTGGTCGGCGGCGTAGCCGTCGGGCACGCCGGTCGACGGGTCGACGGGGAGGCGCTCGGGCGAGGCGGTGATGGGCGAGGCGAAGTCGGGCCGGCCGTCGTCGCCGACCGGGTACCCGACGGGGACGGGGACGCCGAAGAACCGCTGGCGGCTGATCAGCCAGTCGCCGTTGAGCCCGTCCACCCAGTTCTCGTAGCGGCCCCGCATGAACGGCGGGTGCCAGCGCAGCTCCCGGCCCAGGGCCCGCAGGGCGTCCTTGTGGTCCATCACGCTGATGAACCACTGCCGGCTGGTGACGATCTCCAGCGGGCGGTCGCCCTTCTCGAAGAACTTGACCGGGTGGGTGATGGGCCGGGGGTCGCCGACCAGGTGGCCGCTCGAGCGCAGCCGCTCGACGATGCGGGCCCGGGCCTGCTTCACGGTGGCGCCGGCCAGCTCCCGCCACGCCTCGCCGTCGGGGACGCCGTCGGGGGGCGCCGCCAGCACCCGCCCGTCGCGCCCGACCATGGAGCGCACGGGCAGGCCCAGCTCCCGCCACCAGACCACGTCGGTGACGTCGCCGAAGGTGCAGATCATGGCGATGCCCGAGCCCTTCTCGGGGTCGGCCAGCTCGTGGGCCAGGACGGGGACCTCCACCCCGAACAGCGGCGTGCGCACGGTGGACCCGAAGCGGGGCCGGTAGCGGGCGTCGTCGGGATGGGCGACGAGGGCGACGCACGCCGGGATCAGCTCGGGCCGGGTCGTCTCGATCTCGACGTCGTCGAAGCGGACCCGGTGGTACGCCCCCGGCTGCTCGCGGTCCTCCAGCTCGGCCTGGGCGACCGCCGTCTGGAAGTCGACGTCCCACAGAGTGGGCGCCTCCTCCTGGTACGCCAGGCCCTTCTCCAGCAGGTGGAGGAAGCCGAGCTGGGAGACGCGCTGGGCCTGCTCGCCGATGGTCGTGTAGGTGGTGGTCCAGTCGACCGACAGCCCCAGGCGGCGGAACAGCTCCTCGAACGCCTTCTCGTCCTCGGCCGTGAGCCGGTGGCACAGCTCGACGAAGTTGGGCCGCGACACGGCGACGGCCTGCCCGGCCGACGGGCCGGGGGGCTCCAGGGCCGGGTCGTACGGGAGGTGCGGGTCGCAGCGCACGCCGAAGTGGTTCTGGACCCGCCGCTCGGTGGGGAGGCCGTTGTCGTCCCACCCGATGGGGTAGAAGACTTGCCTGCCCCGCATGCGCTGGTAGCGGGCGACGGTGTCGGTGTGGGTGTAGGAGAACACGTGGCCGACGTGGAGCGACCCGCTCACCGTCGGCGGCGGCGTGTCGACGGAGAACACGTTGGCCCGGGGGCCGCGGCGCTCGAAGCGGTAGACGCCCAGCTCCTCCCAGCGGGCGCCCCAGCGCGCCTCCCGGCCTTCGAGGGACGGCTTCTCGGGGACGGCGGCGGCCATGATGGCGTTACCGTACCCGGGTGCTCCGGCTCCACGACACCGCATCGGG
>JBKHXC010000062.1:0-2498 GCA_046566225.1 Acidimicrobiia bacterium | reverse complement strand
TCGGCCTGCCCGGCAACCCGGTGTCGTCGATGGTGAGCTTCGAGCTGTTCGCCCGCCCCGCCCTGCTCACCATGATGGGCCACCGCGACGTCGACCGGCCCCGGGTGCGGGCGGTGGCCGACGAGCCGCTGCGACGCCGCCCCGACGGCAAGCTGCACCTGGTGCGGGTGAGGAGCCGGTGGGGCGACGACGGCCGCCTCCACGTGACGCCGGCGGCCGGCCAGGGCTCGCACATGCTCCACGCCATGGCCACGTCCGGCGCCCTGGCCCTGGTGGCGGACGGGGCCGGCGTCGAGCGGGGCGACGACGTCGACGTCCTGCTGGTCACGTAGATGCTTCGACCTCGTTCGTTTGCGTCCGTGGCCAGGGCATTAGCGTCGGTGTGACCGTGCCGCCCTCCCGCGCCCTCGTCGACCCCCACCACCGGACGGTGCGCGACCTGCGGGTGTCGGTCACGGACCGCTGCAACCTGCGGTGCAGCTACTGCATGCCGGCCGACGGGCTCGCCTGGCTGCCCCGCTCGGAGGTGCTGAGCTTCGAGGAGATCGAGCGGGTGGCCCGCGTGTGCGTGGAGCGCTTCGGCTTCGACGGCATCCGCATCACCGGCGGCGAGCCGACGGTGCGGGCCCACCTGCCGGTGCTGGTGGGGAAGCTGGCCGCCCTGGGCGTCGACCTGGCCATGACGACCAACGGCGTCCTGCTGGAGTCGCTGGCCCCCGAGCTGCGGCGGGCCGGGCTGGGCCGGGTCAACGTCTCGCTCGACTCGCTCCGCCCCGAGCGCTTCGCCCGGCTCACCCGGCGCGACGACCTCGGCAGGGTGCTGGCCGGCATCGACGCCGCCGTGGCCGCCGGCTTCTCGCCCGTCAAGGTCAACTGCGTGGTGACCAGGGGCGTCAACGACGACGAGGTGGTGGACCTGGCCGCCTTCGCCCGCCGGCGGGGGGTGACCATGCGGTTCATCGAGTTCATGCCCCTCGACGCCTCGGGCGAGTGGGCGGCCGGCGCCGTCGTGCCGCTGGAGGAGATCGTGGCCAGGGTCTCCACCGTCTTCCCCCTGGAGGCGGTGGCCGAGCCGGACAGCGCCCCCGCCCGGCGCTTCCGCTACCGGGACGGCGCCGGCGAGATCGGCGTGGTGGCCAGCGTCACCCAGAGCTTCTGCGCCACCTGCGACCGGGTCCGCCTCACCGCCGACGGCCAGTTCCGCCACTGCCTGTTCGCGGTGCGGGAGACCGACCTGCGCGCCGTCATGCGGGGCGGGGGCAGCGACGACGACGTGGCCGCCGCCATCGAGGCCGAGGTCGGCCGCAAGTGGGCGGGCCACCGCATCGGCGACGTGCGCTTCGTGCGCCCGGCGCGCAGCATGAGCCAGATCGGCGGCTGACCGGGTCGGGCGGAGCTGATCGGGCCGCCGCCCGGGCGCCGAGGCCGGCGACCGTCTATGGTGGGCGGCCCATGGGCCGGCCCGATGGCCGTTCGCTCCCGGGCGCCGACGCACCGGTCGTACACCTGGTGATGCCGCCGTGGGCGGGGCTGGGCATCCACCGCACGTTCGGCCACCGCATGCCCCCCATGGCGCTGCTGGTGCTGGCCGCCCTCGCCCGCCGGGAGGGGTGGCGGGTGAGGTACGTCGACCTCAACGCCGACACCCTGCCCGCCGAGGCGCCCGACTTGGTGGGACTGAGCGTGTGGACCATGCTGGCCCCCCAGGCGTACCAGCTTGCCGACCGCTACCGGGCCCGGGGGGTGCCCGTGGTCCTCGGCGGCGTGCACCCGTCGATGCTGCCGGGCGAGGCCCTGCGCCACGCCGACGCCGTGGTGGTGGGCGAGGCGGAGTCGGTGTTCGCCCGGGTGCTGGCCGACGCCGCCGCCGGGCGGCTGGGCGGCGTCTACCAGGGGTCGTGGGGCGACATGAGCGCCGTCCCCCGGGTGGGCGAGTGGACGGACATCCTGGAGGGCACGCCGACGTTCCGCTACCTCCCCCGCAACACCGTCCAGACCACCCGGGGCTGCCGGTTCAACTGCGACTTCTGCTCGGTCATCCGCATCAACGGACGGGGCTCGCGCCACCGCGACCCGGAGGAGATCGTCGAGGAGATCCGGGTGCTCGACCGCCGGGGCCAGAAGTTCGGCCCCTTCTTCCACGTCACCTTCCTCGACGACGACTTCGCCTCCGACCTGGAGTTCTCGGCCGCCATGGCCGAGGCCATCATCCGCTCGGGCCTCAAGTTCTCGTGGGCCGCCCAGGCCTCCATCGGCCTGGCCGGTGACCCGGAGATGGTCGCCCTGGTGGCCAGGGCCGGGTGCACCGTGCTGTTCACCGGCTTCGAGAGCATCTCGCGCGAGACCCTGGTGGAGTGCAACAAGAAGAACCGGTCCCACCTCTACGGCGAATGCCTCAAGCGGCTGCACGACCACCGCATCCTCGTCGAGGGCGGCTTCATCTTCGGCTTCGACGCCGACGACGCCAAGGTCTTCGACGAGACGGTCGAGTTCGTGGA